>CAZDGY010000510.1:0-5248 GCA_964504685.1 uncultured Kofleriaceae bacterium
CAGCACGCGCGCCGGCGGCACGTGGGCCGCAGTCCCCGGAGCGATCGCCGAATCGGTGTCGTTCAAGGACGCGAGCGGCAATCGCCTTCTGGCGGTCACGACGTTCGACAACAGCGCGACGTTGACCATCCCGGCGCTCACCGCCCTGCCCGCCGGCGGGTCGCTCACGGGGTCGGTCGGGGGCATCGGCGGCACGATCGATCCCACGAACTTCGAGATCGACCGCGACCACGACAAACTGACCGGGGAAGCCGGCCAAGGGTTCACGATCACGAACTAACGCGCTCGCGCTCGCGGCGCGCTACACTTGATAGGCATGCGGTGGTTTGCGTCGTGCTTGATCGTGGCCGCGTGCGCAAACCCGCCGGCGCCGGTCGAGCCGACACAGCCGGACCCGGCCGACGCGGACGACGACCCGCCGGACACCAGTCCGGCCCCGCCGGCGCCGGTCGCGCCTCCGTACGACCCGACTCATGCCGGCAAGGTCGTGTCGAAGCTGACCGAGTACGCGTTCGACGGCGGCTGGATCGAGTTCGAGATGCGGCGCGATGGCAACCGCGTGTTCGAGATCGCGTACGACCACTACGCCGTCGCGGTCACCGTCGCCTGGCAGTTCGGCGCGCTGGCGAACCTCGAGCCGACGTCGGCGATGGCGGGCGTCGTCGTGTTGCCGGCCGCGAAGGCCCCTAACGGCCGAGGCGCGCCGGTCGTGATCGCAACCTACTCGGTGCTCGACCCGACCAAGGCTTACCACCGCGAGCTGTCGATGCACGCGCGCTGGGGCGACCCGCGCTCGACCCCGACGCGCTACGCGTACCGGCTGCCGTTCCCGACCGGCTCGACGTTCTCGGTGCTGCAGGGGTTTCACGGCACGTTCTCGCACCGCGGCTCGAACGAATTCGCGGTCGACTTCGACTGCCCGCAGGCGACCCGGGTGCTCGCCGCCCGAGCGGGTACGATCGTCGCGTCCAACGCGGCGGCGCAATGGGCTGGCACCAAGCCCGAGTTTCTCGACTACCGCCATACGAACTTCGTGATCGTCATGCACGACGACGGCACGCTCGGCGAGTACATGCACCTGTCGCCGAGCGGCGTCGAGGTCGTCGCCGGTCAGCGCGTGACTCGGGGCCAGGAGCTCGGCCTGTCCGGCAACACCGGGTTCTCGACGACGCCGCACCTGCACTTCCAGGTCATGACCGCCGCTGAAGATGGTATCGCGGCTCACTCGTTTCCGTTCGAGCTCGCGATCGCACCGGCAACGTACGTAGCGCCGGTCCAGGGCAAGTCGTACACCGCGTGGGAGTGATAAGCTGTCCGCGGTGACGACGTGTCCGATCTGTGGCGAGCGGCCTACCGAGGTGGGCGTGCTGTGCGAGGAATGCCGCGATGATCTCGCGAGCCCGATCCGAACCACGCCCGAACAGATTCAGCTGCGCGTCGCGGACAAGCCGACCGCGGCCGCGCTGATCGATCTGTGGGGCCGACCGCACACGCTCGAGCCGACCGTGCTCGTCGGTCGGCAGATCGACGGCCCGGGGCTCGCCCTGCTCGAACCGTCGGTGTCGCGCCGCCACGCCGAGCTCAAGTTCGCGAACGGCACGTGGACGGTGCGCGACTTCGCGTCGGCGAACGGCACCTATGTCGCGGACCAGCTCGTCGAGAACGAAGTCGAGACCGTGGTCAAGCCGCGCGATCGCCTGCGGTTCGGTCACATCGCGTTCTACCTCGTGAGCGACATCGCGCTATTGCCGCCGCCGCGGATCGGCCGGACCGCAACGCGCACGATCCGCCCGCCGGGCAAAGACGAGCTCTCGCTCGCACCGCCTCCGCCGAACGACTTCGCTGATGAAGAAGATCGCACCGGCGTGGGTCTGCCGATCATGGCGTTCAAGATGCACGAACCGACCGGCGGCGGCGGCGGCGTGATCGACGTCGAGGGCAAGCAAGTCCAGCTCACCACGACGCAGTTCGAGCTGATGGCGCTGATGATTCGGCGGATGGCGGGCGAGGTCCATCAGCCCGAGCTCGTGCGCGGGTTCGTCCGATCGTCCGAGTTGATCGCCGACCTGTCGTGGGATACCCGCGAGCCGAGCGAGAATCACGTCAAGCAGCTCGTGCGCCGCGTCCGGCGCGCGTTGCTCAAGGCGGACATGGGCGACTTGATCGAGTCGCGTCACCGGTTCGGCTATCGACTGCGCGCGATCCCGAAGCCCGACCGCATCGACTAGCGTTTCCGACTCTACGCTTCGCGCTTGATCCGCACGTACGACGGCTCGAGCTCGACGGTAGCGGCGAGCTCCTCGAGCAGCGCGCGCAACGACTTCATCTTCTTGCCGCCGAGCCGGCTCGCCCAGCGCGCTTCGGTCGCCTGCGCGACGCGCTTGCACTCGGCCGCCCACATTTTGCCCTTCGGCCCCAGGCGGACGCGCTTGATGACGCCATGATCGGGGTCGGGAAACCGCTCGACCATCCGCATCTTCTCGAGATCCGCGATGAGGTCGCCTACGGTCTGCTTCGGCAGCGCGACCGCGGTCACGAGCTCGGACAGCCGAACGCCCTCCGGGCGAATCGCGCCGAGCAGTTGGACGTGCGCCGGGCGCAAGGCCGGGAAGCCAAGACGCTCTAGCCGGCTCGCCACCTGCGATTGGAGGTCGTGCTGGGGAACGTCGAGCAGCGCCCGCAAGTCGCGAGAGCTAATTACAGTCGATCGAGTCGTCTTCGCCATGGTCACAGATGCGAACGGTTCGAAGGGAGTCGCGTCATATCAGAGCCGAATCTGGATCGGAACCCAGATTCGCCCCAAAGTCACGCGACCGTCGCGCTCCGGATGGCAACGCGCGTACGCCCCGACACAATTCGATCAACAACGCGCGAAATTGTCCCCGTCGGGACAATTCTCTCAGTGGCGCGTTTCGCTCTTCGAATGAATATCGACGATGCCGACTTCCGCCTCGCCGCGATCGATGGTGCTCGGCTTGAGGAACGGCAGCACGTTCTCGATCGCCAGGCCGAGCTTGAAGCCGAGCTTGAACCCGTACCAGATCACGAACGGCGACGGCAGGAACGCAACCGGCGCCGCGGGCCCGAGCGCGGCCTGGCCGATGCCGGCGAGGATCGCGACGCCGAGCGGGCCGACGATAAGGCCAAGCAGCGTTCCGAACCACGACTGGCGCCACAGTCGCGCGAGGTCGTCGAACCAGGTGTAGATCACCGGAATCGCGACGAGCGTGAGCAGCAGCGACAAGGTCTGACCACCGACGACAACCGACGCCATCGCCTTCGAGAACCCGGCGCCGATGCCGTTCGTCAAGATCAGCGGCAGCATGCCCGCGACGAACGCGAACGTCGTCATCAAGATCGGGCGCAACCGATCGCGACTCGCGGCGAGCACCGCCTCGGTGCGCGGCAACCCTTGACGGCGCAGGCCGTTCGCGTGATCGACTTGGAGAATTGCGTTCTTCTTGACCATCGCGAACAGCACGATCACGCCGAGCATCGAAAAGATGTTCAGCGAGCCGCCGGTCAAGAACAGCGACCACACCGCGAACGGCAACGTCAGCGGTAGTGACAGCATGATGACGAGCGGATAGAGCAGCGACTCGAACTGCGCCGCGAGCACGAGGTACATGAAGACGATCGCGAGCCCGATCGCGAAGATGAACGCGAACTTCATCTTGCCGAACTCTTTGCTGCGACCGAACGGCTCCCAGGTGTAGCCCGGTGGCATGTCGAGCGCTTTGAGCTCCTTCTCGACCGCACCAGAGACGTCGCCTTCGTTGAACCCGGGCGATACGTTGCACGTGATCGTGACTGCGCGTTCGCGGCTCTGACGCGTGATCTTCGAGATCGCGCTATCGCGCTTGAACGTGACGACATCGGCGAGCGGCACCTGGCCGAGCGTGTGCGACGGCACCGAGATCAGCGCGAGCGCGTTCGGATCGTTGCGGTACTTATCCGCGGCGCGCAGGAACACCTGATACTCGTCGCCGCGATCCTCGAACGTCGAGACGTCGACGCCGCCGATCAATACGGCGAGCGTCGCGGTGATGTCGCCGGCATCGACGCCGAGTAGCGCCGCGCGATCGAGATCCGGGTGGACCTGGGTCTCGGCGAGCGGGTCGACCAGGCTCGAGTCGAGGTCGACGACGCCTGGAATCTTGCGCATCGCTTCGATGATCGTGTGGCCGTAATGGGTGAGCTTGTCGAGATCCGGCCCGGAGATGACGTACGACACGACTGCGTTCTGCCCGCCGATCGAGAAGTCGTTCACCTGCTGGACCGCGACGTGATAGGCCTTCGGAACGTCGACGAGGATGTGCTTGCGCACGTCGTCCATCACATCGGCTTCGCTGCGCACCCGCTTGTCCGGGTCCGGCATGTGGACGTAGATGCTGCCGACGTTCGATTGGCGCTGATCGCCGCCAGCGACCGTGACGAGCGTCGAGTCGACGTCCGCGAGCTCGCGGGTCTGGCGCGCGATCCGCTCGGCAAACAGCGTCGTCGCCTCGAGCGAGGTGCCTTCCGGCGTCTGGATGTAGATCTCGAACTGCGCTTCGTCGTTCGGCGGCAGGAAGTCACCGCCGACCTTGCCGGTCTTGAGGATGCCGATGCACGAACCGAAGGACGCCGCGATCGCGAGCCCGACGACCCAGCGATGGCGCAAGCAGAACGCGAGCACGCCGGAGTAGAACCGCGCGATCGGGCGATAGACGAAGTCGCTGCCGCGCTCGAGCCACGACCGGCGACGCTCCTGCCCTTCCGGCGGTGGCGGCGGCAGGATCCGCGCGGCCATCATCGGGGTCAGCGAGAACGCGACGATCATCGACACGCCGATCGCGAACGCCATCGTCAAGCCGAAGCTGTAGAGGAACCGGCCGACGATGCCGCTCATGAACGCGACCGGCAGGAACACCGCCATCAGCGACAACGTCGTCGCGAGCACGGCGAGCCCGATCTCCTTGGTCGCGGCGAGCGCGGCCGGGAACGGCTTCATCTTCTTCTCGTCGATGAACCGATAGATATTTTCGAGCACGACGATCGCGTCGTCGATCACGATGCCGACCGCGAGCGCGAGCGCGAGCAGCGTCATCATGTTGAGCGTGAAGCCGAACATCCGCATCAGGCCGAACGTCGAGATGATCGAGACCGGGATCGCGAGTGCGGCGATCACGGTCGAGCGCAGGCTGCCGAGGAACAGCAACACGACGAGTGCGGCGAGCACGGCGCCCATCTTCAAGTGCTCGAGCAC
>CAZDGY010000511.1:0-5230 GCA_964504685.1 uncultured Kofleriaceae bacterium
GATCGCTGCTCCGCGCACTCGAACGGATAGTGGACGAGGTAGAGCAACGCATCGGTCAGCGCTTGGAGATTCGTCGACGCGGTCGTGACATCGATGCCGCCGAACTGGGTCACGACTTGGCCAGGCAATGCGACCGGTTGCTTGATCGCGCCGTCGTCGATCACGCCGTATGTCGCGAACGCCTCGGTCGTTGCAGGCGTCCACACCGGCAGCGCGAGCTCGGCGGCATCCGAGTACGAGCCCGCCGAGCCCACGATCTGAAACCGCGCCGTGCCGGCGAGCTGCGCCGCGGCTGGGAACTGCACCTCGATGCGATCGTTCGCCGGAACTTGCACTTCACGCCCCGCGCCGTCCGTGATCGACGCGTTCGACGCGCGCACCGCGAGCTTCACGGTCATCGCGTTGTCGGTCTGGTTCTGGATCACGACCGGCAACCGGAACGTGTCGCCGAAGTTGAGGAACCGCGGCGGGCTCGGCCGCACCATCAGCGGCAACCGCGCGGTGATCGCGCTCTCGCCCTTGCCGAACTGACGATCGCCCGCTGCC
Source organism: uncultured Kofleriaceae bacterium (assembly GCA_964504685.1). GTDB lineage: Bacteria > Myxococcota_A > Polyangia > Haliangiales > Haliangiaceae > JABFXX01. Next base: position 547 of record CAZDGY010000511.1, read on the forward strand.
GCGATCGCGACGATGCGATAGCGCGTCAGGTTGTCCGGCATCTTGATCGCGACCGTCGCCTTGCCCGCCGCGTCGGTCATCACCGTCGGTGAGAACGCAGCGAGCGGGTTGAAGTTCGTGCGAATCGCGATCGGGGTGCCCGGCTGCTGGCCGGCGCTGGCGTTCGGATCGGCGGTCGCGACCGGCTTGTTCGCCGCGACCTTAGCCGGCGCTGCTGCCGCGGCTTCGGCCACCGGCGCGGGAGGTGGCGGTGGCGCCCCTGGCGCAAAGTTCTCTTTCGACTGGTCGACGATGCCGTCGCCATCGAACTTAGCGCCGCCGCCACCGGGGCCGCCGCGGAACATCCGTCGCCGCGGACCGCTGGCCGCGTGGCCGCCGTGCCGCGTTGCCTCGGGGTCGGCGAGCTTGACGTACGCGCGCTCGTAGAAATCGCGCGTGTCGGCGCCGCGCCCACTATAGAACGTGTCGATCGGCGAGCCAAACTGGTAACCGGTCAGCGACAGCACCGCTTCGTCGACGACGATCACCGACGTCTCGGCATTCGCGACCGGCTTGCCGTTCGCGTCGGTCACATCGATCGCGAGCTTCGTCTGTTCGCCAGGCGAGACCTTAGCGGCCGCCGGCGCGACCTTGACGCCGAGCGTGCGTTGCTTCGGCGGAATCATGAGATCGATCACGCCGACCGCGTAGGCCGGGCGCTTCGGTAGCTTCGCATCGGGTGCGCCCTTGTCGTCGGTGCGCGCCGCCATGCCGACGAGATCGACTTGCACGTCGAGGTTCGGCACCATCGCGTCGACGATCGGCACCTTGAGCGTCGTCGTCGGGCCGTCGAGCGTGATCCGCTCGACCTTGACGATACCGCTGCGCCGCCATGTCACGACACCTTCGGCCGGATAGAACGGCGCCTGCACGAGCAACTCTGCGGTGTCGCCGGCCGCGAACGTCTTCGCGCTCGGAATCAGCTGCACGACCTCTTGCGAGATTTCGCGCGCCGGCGGGGTATCGCCGCCGGTAACCCAAAACTCGAGCGACGACTGATTCGCTCGACCCTTCGAATCGACGATCGTCGCCTTGACCTGATACGTGCCGCCCTTCGCGGTCGCGAACGTGCACGGCGCCGGTTTGTCGGCGGCAGTGACGTCACACGTCTGAGGATCGACTTCTTTCGAGACGTAGCGACCGTGCTTGTACTCCCAGTCCATCCGCACCGCTTTGACTTCGATCTTCGCGCCGGGCGCGGCGTTGCCATCGAGGTCGACGCCGATGACGTCGAGATCGAACGGCGTGCCCTTCTCGACGAACATCCGCTTGGTCTTGAGCCCGACGTAGAGCGACGACGGGTGGACGATCAGACTCGCCGACGCGGCGATCTGCTGGCGATTGACGTCGGTCACCGTCGCGTACGCGGTCACCGCCATCGGCACCGACGGCTTGGCGGACAAGAAGTCGAAGTGCAAGGTGTGCGAGCCGGTCGCGTCGGTCTTCGATATCAGCGACCACGTGCGCGGCGGCTTGTAGCCGCGCATGCCCGCCTCGTCGTCGTCCCACGAGTGATAGCCCCACCACGGCTGCCACATGCCGAACACGTAGTCGTCGCGGTTCGGCGGGGTGAACGTCGTCTGACTCGCATTGACGTTCCAGTTGACGTCGGCGCCCGCGAGCGGTCCGCCCGCGAAGTACTTCGCGTCGACCGTGACGTCGCCGGTGCCGCCAACCATGAACGGGCCCTGGGTCGGTTTCGCGTTCGCTTCGAATTCCGGCGTGCGGAACTCTTCGACCTGGAACCCGTGCTGGAAGTGCTCGACCCGCTTGCCGCGAGTCGTGAATTCGACGCGCGCGTAGCCGAGGTTCGGCGTCTTGGGCAGCGTGAACTTCGTGTCGAACCCACCCGCCGGGCTGACCGCGACGCTGCCCTTGCCGATCTGATTGTTCTGCGAGTCCATGACGACGTAGTCGACGCCGTTGACCTCGCCGGCGAGCGGGCCGACATCGCCGTTCTTGCCGAAGTCGATGAGCCGCAGCCAGCCCTTGAGGCTTACCTCTTCGCCCGGCTTGTACAGCGCGCGATCGTCCACGACGTAGTTCGACAGCGTCGTGCCGCGGTTCTGTTTGAACCAGTTGCCGGTCTCGTTGTAGTAGCCGGAGTCGTCGGTGACGAACGCGACGTCCTCGCCGCGTCGGGCGACTAGATAGTGATCGCCTTTGACGCCCGCGGCCGACAACGGCAACGTTGCGAGGCCCTTGTCATCGGTCGTCGCCTTCGTGCCGAACGGCCGGATCTCGAGCTCGACGCCCGCGGCGGCCTTGCCGGTGTCGAGGTTTGTCGCGAACGCGAGCAGCTCTTCGCCGTCGACGTGCGCGTCGACCGCGAGCTTCGTCGACTGGACCCACGCGATCATCCGCGGCGGGTCATACGTCTCGGTCCACGGATACGGCTCGACGACCGCGATCGCGTGACCGAGCCCCGACTTCGCGAGCGCGGGCGCGAGGTCGATCGAGGTCTGGACCAGCTCGTTCTTGTCTTTGCCGGTCGCCACCAGCTCGTCGAACACCTTCGTGCCGGGCATCGTCGGCTTGTGGTCGTGGTTCCACAGGTTGCGCATGTAGTTGCCGAACGCATCGAGGTCGCTCGGCGCGACGCGGTACAGCTTCACTTTTAGCTGGCTGTAGTTGATCGTGAAGAAGTCGAGCGTCGGCTTTGTCGAGCCGGGATCGAGCACGACCATCCCCGAGGGGCCGAAGAACGTCGGCGTCGCATCGCCGACCTTGAAGTCGCGAGTCTCGTCCTTGCCGAGCGTCTGGCCAAAGTCGTCGCGCAGCGAGCTCGCGACGGTCAGCGTGTACTTCGTGCGCGCCGACGTCATGCCCTCGACGAGGATGTTCTGACCCTGCGTGAGGATCTTGACGTCCGGGATGTCGGGCGAGATCCGGACCTGCGACTCGTTGAACGCGTCGACATCGAGCGGATTGTTCATCTCGAACACGAGCGGCATGCCAGGCCGGCACTCGCTGCCCCAACCGCAGTCGGTCTTGACGAGCTTCAGCGGCGGATAGGTGCGGAACCCGAACTGTTGGTCAGCCTTCGTGGTGTTCGGGCCTTCTGCCGACGGCGTGCCCTTGGCGATCGTCACCTCGATGCGCGCGTCGGTCGGCAGTGGTGCGGCCGCGCGAAATGCGACCCAGCGGCCATCCTGCTCGTCCTTCTTCGCCTGCTCGACGACCGAGGCAAACTGCTTGTCCTTCGCGATCTCGGCAGCGTCGAGCAGCCGGAGCTGCGCCGAGGTGCCGTTCGCGGTCAGCTTGATGTGCGAGAGGACCTGCGCTTGATCGATCTTCTGATCGAACATCGCAAACATCGGCACGTCGGTCTTCTGCGGCTGGTCGCCGTTCGGCGAGTTACTCGGCGCACTCCATACGAGCTTCGGCGCTGGGGTCTCGAACGTGAACTTCACCCCATCTTTGAGCACGCCGCCATTCGCGGACTTGGTCCCGGCGGGAATTTCCACGTGGTACGTCTGCGCTTGCGGGAACCGAACCTCGGGGTCGAACAAGATCGTGCGCGTGCCGATCCACCGCCATTTGCCTTTCGGCGTCGGCGTCAGCTTCACGGGGGTCACCGCGGCGGCATCGGTCTGCGACGTCACCGCGACCATCGGTTGGCTGAACGTGACGCTCAGCTCGGGTGCGAGTGGCACTTCGCCTTCCGGCATGTAGCGCAGCACTCGCAGGTCTTTGCCCGCGTCGTTCGCGATCGGCGGCAACAGCGACGACGGCGGCGGCGGAAACTGGCCCTTCAGCGTCTGACCGGTGCGCGGCGGCGGCTGTGAATTCGGGCGCAGCGCGAACGCTTGCTGGTCGTCCGGATCGGTCTTGATCGCAGGCGCGCGCTCGAGCAGCTTCTTCGCGTCGGCGTCGGCGAGCTTCGTCGCGGGCGCGAGCTTGCTGTGATCGAAAGCGGGCGGCCCGTCGTGACCGTTCGACAAGCGGAGGTCGAGCCCGTCGGGGATGTCCTTCGCTTGGACCAACACGGCGTCGGTGATCGGCGAAGCGCTGCCGAGCTTGACCGGCGTGTTGCCCGCCTTGCCGCCGCACGAGGTGGTGACAAAAGCGAGCAGCGTAGTGGCCGCGATGCAGCGGAAGACCGGCGAATGGTTCACGAGACGTCCTTTCATTGCGCGGATATCAACGCACCGCGCCCCCTAACGACTTACGGTGCACGTTCCCCCGACGAAGGTTTCGGATCAAGCCAAGCGCCCGCGCCGTTTTGACGATGGCCGGGACCTGCGCCCGGCCAGCAGCGCTGCCGGATGGCAGCGCGGTTGGATCGATCGGGCGGCTGGCGAGTTGACCCAAGCTCGCGACTCGACCGACAGTCAAAGCGATGTCAGCCGCGGATCCGCCGAGCACCGGTCCGAAACCCGTCGTCCCGTACATCCCGGCGAGCAAGGTGCTGCCCGAGCTCACGATCGGCGTGGTGCTGCTCGGCTCGCTGCTCTCGGTGATCCTCGCGGGCGCGAACGCGTATCTCGGCATGTTCGCCGGCATGACGGTGTCGGCGTCGGTGCCCGCCGCGGTGCTGTCGATGGCGATCCTGCGCGCGCTGCGCACCGGCAACATCTTGCAGAACAACGGCGTCCAGACCGCCGCGGCATCGGGCGAGGGCCTCGCCGCGGGCGTGATCTTC
>CAZDGY010000512.1:0-5206 GCA_964504685.1 uncultured Kofleriaceae bacterium
CAACTGCGCGAAGTAGTCCTCGACGAGCGCGCGCGCACTCGCGAGATCGGGCGTATCCCAAACTTTGAGGCGAAGCGCGTTGCAGCCGTACAGGCCGCGCGCGTACCACGCGCACGCTTTGCGCACCTCGTGGAGCGAGCGCTTGCCCGGCCGGAGCTCTTCGATCAGATCGACGTGGCGGCGATACACCCCGAGTCGCTCGGCGAGCGTCGGCGGTCCGGGATCCGGACGTCCCGCGCACAGCTCGCGCAGCCGCCCGAATAGCCACGGGTTGCCGAGCGCTCCACGCCCGATCATCACCGCGTCGCAGCCGGTGTGCTCGCGCATCCGCACGAAGCCTTCGACATCGACGACGTCGCCGTTGCCGACGACCGGAATAGTGCGCGGTACAGCGTCGCGCACCATCCGGATGATGTCGGAGTCGCTCTTGCCCGAGAACCCCTGGGTGCGGGTCCGACCGTGGACCGTGATCATCTGCGCGCCGGCTTCGACCATCGCGCACGCGAACTCCGGCGCGTTGCGGTTGTCTTGGTTCCAACCGGCGCGGTGCTTGACCGTGACCGGGACGTTCGCCGGCACCGAGCGCACGACCGCGCGCACGAGCTGTTGCGCGATCGCCGGCTCGCGCATCAACGCCGAGCCGCACTCGCCCGCGACGACGCGCTTGGCCGGGCAGCCCATGTTGATGTCGACGAGCGACGCGCCGATCGACACCGCGAGCTTCGCGGCCTGCTCCATCATGTGCTCTTCGCGGCCGAAGATCTGAACGCCGAACTGCCGACCGCCGAGCGAAGCGGTCATCTTGCCGGTCGTCTTCGGATCGCCCGATGCAAGCGCATGCGCCGACAGAAACTCGGTGATCGTAAACCCGACGCCGAGCTCTTCGGCGACCGTGCGAAACGGCAGGTCGGTCACCGCCGCCATCGGCGCGAGCAGCACGGGCGTCTCGATGGATAGCGGACCGATACGCATCACGCCAGGTATGTACCGGATGCGCCCCCGAACGTAAATGTCGGATTGCGGGGATAGGTGGGGCCCGGTGCTACACGTCGCGCAGGTCGGCGGGCGCATTGATGTTGCGCAGCGCGCGCAGCTCCGGATCGACCGCGCGGACCGCCGCCTCGTCGAGCCAGACCAGGCGGAGCCCGGCATCGGTGAGCAACTCGTGCACGCGGAGCTGGCCACCGGCGACGCGCGCACGTGCGACCTCGGCGACCCGCGAGTGGAGCACGCACAACAGCGGCTCGGCCCGGCCGGCGATGCGGAGGGCACAGCCATCGCCATCCGCGTGCTGGAGCAACAGGTCGACGACCGCGCCGGACACGTACGGCAGATCGCACGCGACGACGATCGCCCATGGCGTGCGCACCGCGGTGAGCCCACTCGCGATGCCGGCGAGCGGGCCCTGATCGGCGACCTCGTCGCGCACGACTCGCAGGCTCGCGCAATCGCTTTCGATCCTCGCCGCGGCAGCCGCGGTCCCAGCGCCGATCGAGACGAGGATCTCGGACACCCGCGGCTCGAGCACGGTGCACTGACGGTCGAGGATCCGCTGGCCATCGACGACGAGCGCGTGCTTCGCGGCACCACCCATCCGCGTCGCCTTGCCACCTGCCAGGATCAAGGCGGTGACGTCGCGCGGCGTCACTTCAGCAGCGCTTCGATCTCTTGCTGCGGCGGCGTCGTCACTTCAGGACCACTCGGCGCGAGGTACACCGACACTTCGGTGCGCACCCCGAACTGGGTCGGAAAGTACACGCCCGGCCCGACGGTGAAGCCGGTGCCCGGCGTCAGGATTCGCGTGTCTTTGACTTCAAAGTCATCGAGGTCGGCGCCGCCACCCTGCAGGTCGCTATCGATCGAGTGCCCGGTGCGGTGCATGACTTGATCGCCGTTGCCGGCCTTCTTGATGTACGCGCGCGTCGCTTGATCGACGTCAGCGCCGGTGACCGGCCGTTGCTTGCGATTGCGATCGGTGATGAGCACGAGTGCTTGATCGCGCGCGAGACTGACGGTCTCGAACGCTTTCGCGAATTTGTCCGCGACCGTCGAATCCGCGACCGCGCACCACGTCTGCGCGGCAAAGATGCCATCCGGCTTGTCGACCTTTGCGGCGATCGACAGCACGAGCAGATCGCCGCGCTGGATCGTCGCGGTCTTCGCCGCAGTCGGCACGTAGTACGGGTCGGCGGTGTTCACACCGGCAGCGACCACCGGCGGCGGCCCGACGAGCCCGCGCATCAGCAAGCCGTGCACGATCATCTGCTGCACGTCGTATTCGGTGACCGGCTCGTTCGACTGCAGCTTCTTGCTCACGAACGCGAGCGCTTCCTTGCGCAGCTCGACGATGTGGTGGACCGCGACGTAGTGCAGCATCCGGCCGGCGTCGCCCCAGATCGCCTTGGTGTACTGGACGAGCGTCTCGGACGACCGCACGTTGACGCCGGCGGCGCGGATCACTTCGAGCGTTCCCGCATCGACGCGCGACACGTTCGGAACCGCCGCCTTCGCCGAGTACTCGACCGCGATGGTCTTGACGCCCTTCAACAGCGCACGCAGCTGCTTGTCGAGGTCGCGATAGCCCATGTACGTGAGCTTCTTGCCGGGCAGATGCTCGAAGCTGCGCTGCTCCGAGCTGTGAACGAGCGCGATCGGCTCGCCCTTGGCGGGGATCATGTAGAACCACGGCCGCGTCGGATGACCATCGGGTGCGACGAGTCGGACCGCGATCGGGTTCTGGCCGTCGCGATCGAACAGCAGCCAGCCATCTAGGTGCTGGACCGCGAGCAGGCCCTGGACCGCCGTGAGATCGGTGATGCCGACGCGAGCCGGGACCTTCGAGACGTCGGCCGCAGGCGGCGTGGTCGGCGCGGGCGCGGCGTACGGATCGATCGGCGCGGTCGGTGTGGCCTTGTCCTTCGACGCCTGCTTCGCCGCAGGTGCAGGCGCCGGCGCAGCTTTGGGCGCAGGCTTCGCGGGCGCGTACGGGTCGACCGGGCCGGCGGCGGGCGCAGGCTGCGCGCTGGCCAACGCGGTAGCTGCCAGCATGCCGGCGAACGCGAGCGCGACGAGCTTCACGCTCGATCTGTAGCACCGTTTGTGGCCGCTCGCCGGGGAAGATCGGAGTTTGCCGCCCCGAGATGCCGGCCAGATCACGCCCAGATCATGCGGCTTATGACAGCTAGATATCGAGCCGCATCGCGACCAGCCCGAGGCTCGCCGCAGCGAACGTGTCGCTGGCCGCGACCTGCTTGCCGACGGTCGAGCGATCGACGATGCGGAACCCGAACTTGACCGCGAAGAAGTCGCTCGCCGATTCGGTCATCAGGTAGATCCGCCGCACGCCGCGCCACCGCGCTTGGCCGACCGCGGTATCCGCGAGCATCCAACCATAACCGGCGCCGCGAAACTCGGGGTCGACCGCGAGGGCGCGCAGGATCGCATCGTCGCCGTAGACCTCGAGCGCGACGCAGCCGACGACGCCCTTCTCGTTGCGCAACACGAAGAACGTCGGAAACTGATCGTCGGTGGCGAGCTCCGAGGTCAGGCCGGCTTCGACGAGCACGTTGCGAACCGCGGCCATGTCGGCGCGCTGCGCGGGGCGCATCGCATCGCCGATCGCGTCGAGCAGCTTGTCGTGCAAGCCGTCGAAGCTGCCGGACGACAACACGACGACGACGTCGCCGGGCGCGGCGCTCTCGGCGAGGTGCTTGACGATCGCGGCGGTGTCGGGGACGTAGCTGGCCTGCGTGCCCGCGCGGTGGAGATCGAGCGCGAGCTTCTCGGGATCGAAGCGATCTTCGGGCGCGATCTTCGCGGTGTCGAACATCTTGCCGACGACGACTTCGTCGGCCTGACCGAACGCAGTCGCGAACTCGTCTTGGAAGGTCTTGCGGCGACTCGTCGCCGACCGCGGCTCGTAGATCGCGACGAGCCGGCGCTTCGGGAACCGCTTGCGCAACGCCTTGAGCGTCTCGCGCACCGCGGTCGGGTGATGCGCGTAATCGTCGAGCACGACGACGCCGCCGGCGATGCCGCGTAGCTCTTGGCGCCGCCGCACCCCCGCGAAGCTCGCCATCCCGCGTTGGATGTCGCGCGCCGACACGCCGCACGAGTGAGCGACCGCGATCGCGGCGACGCAGTTGCCGACGTTGTGGCGACCGACGAGCAGCGTCTCGAACCGCTCGAACTTCGGCTCCACGCCGGGCGAGGTCCCGCTCTCGACGCCGGGGGTGTGAAACACGTCGAACGCGACCCGGCCCGACTTGCCGACCTCGAGGTTCGCGGCCCACCAGCCGACGCCGGGCGGCGGCGATGCATCGGGGTCGCCGTCGTCGAGCACGCAGTACTGCTCGACTTTGCCTGCGCACGCGGCGCTGAGCGCGACCGCATCGGCCGACTCGGCGAACACCACGAGCAAGCCGTCCGCCGGAATCTGCGAGACCAACTTCTTGAACACGTCGCGCACCGCATCGAACGACGGAAAGATATCGACATGATCGAGCTCGATGCTCGTCAGGATCGCGGTGTGCGGCTTGTAGTGCGCGAACTTCGGCCCCTTGTCGAAGAACGCGGTGTCGTACTCGTCGCCTTCGATCACGAACTCTTTACCGTGGCCGAGCCGATAGCCCTGGCCGAGTGCGACCGGCACGCCGCCGACGAACAGCGATGGATCGCGACCGGCTTCGAGCAAGATGTCCGTGAGCATCGACGTCGTCGTGGTCTTGCCGTGCGTGCCGGCGACCACGATCGAGGTGCGATCGCCGATCAGCATGTCGCCGAGCACCGCTGGAAACGAGGTCAGCCTGATGCCGCGGGCCTGCGCCGCGACGACCTCGACGTGATCCTTGCCGTGGACGTTGCCGACGACGACGAGCTCGGGCGCCCAATCCAGGTTGTGCTCGCCGTACGGCATCATCACCGGCACGCCAAGCGCGGCGAGTTGCTCGCTCATCGGCGGATAGATCGCGGCGTCGGAGCCTCGCACCTCGTGACCGGCTGCGACGAGGAGGCCCGCTACAGCACCCATGCCGGTGCCGCCGATGCCGATGAGGTGAACCTTCACGACCGCGGCGCAACCTACCCGCGGGTCCCGCCCGGGTAAAGCGCTGTCACCCCGATTCGGCTATGCTCGATCTCGCGTGAACGAACGGCCTCGTCATGAGCGACGGCACTACTTCCGAGGCAACTTGCGCCCGGGCCGCGT
>CAZDGY010000513.1:0-5202 GCA_964504685.1 uncultured Kofleriaceae bacterium
ATTGCGTGCACTTCAACTCGATCATCCCGGGGATGGGCCTCTACGAGACGCGGTTGTCCGAAGGCCTCGCCGACTTCAATGCGGCGAACATCAACGAAGACTCCGGCGTCGGGCGCGGCTTCTACTACAGCGACGCGCCGTTTCGCGAGATCGATCCGATCGGTTACGAGCGCGTGTGGCCGGAAGACGCCGACCCCGATCCGCACCTCACGGGCGAGATCATCAGCGGCGCACTGTGGGATCTGCGCAAGGCGTTGATCGCCGAGCTCGGGCATGACGCCGGCGTTACCGCGACCGAGCAAGTGTTCGTCGGGGTATTGCAGCGCGCATCGGATGTTCCGACCAGCTACATGGCGGCGCTGATCGGCGATGACGACGACGGCGATCTCGGCAACGGCACGCCGCACTTCTGCGCGATCCAACGCGCGTTCGGCCGCCATGGTCTCGCTTCTGACTATCAGCCGACGACGATCGGCGCCGTGGAGCTCGCGGGCTCGACGATCTCGATCCCGATCACGACGCCGAGCGGCGGCACGTGCCCCGCGCAACAAGCGACCGCGGTGAGCGTGACGATCAACGGCGTCGCCGATCCGATCGCGCTGGTCGCGAGCGGCGGCACGTGGTCGGGCGAGCTCCCCGCGCTGCCCGCCGGCACGATCGTGCAGTACACCGTGACGGTCGCGTTCGACGATGGCGACGAGACGATCCTGCCGAACAATCCCGCCGACCCGTGGGCCGAGCTGCTCGTCGGACCGACCACGCCGATCGCGTGCGAGCCGTTCGATAACGATCCGATGTGGGCGACGACCGGCACGCTCGGCGGCGAGTGGCAATTCGGCGTACCGCGCGCCGCGCCAGAAGGCGATCCGGCCGAAGCGGCGACCGGCGTCGACGTGTTCGGCACCGCGCTGACGTTCGGCTACTACCAGCCGGGCGATACCACCACCGCGACGATGCCGGCGGTGGACTCGTCGCACTACGACCGCGCGTTCTTGACGTATCAGCGCTGGCTCACGGTCGAAGATGGCGCGAACGACCAGGCGACGATCGCGGTCGATGGCGCGGTCGCCTGGGCCAACGATCCGACCCTCGATCACATCGATCGGCAGTGGCGGCTGCACGTGCTCGAGCTCCCCCCTGGACCGCACGCGATCTCGTGGCAGCTCGCGAGCGATCGCGACTCGATCGAGCTCGGCGGCTGGACGCTCGACGACGTGTGCATCGTCGGCGTCGGCAAGATCGCGACATGTGGCGACGGCGTGGTCGACGACGGCGAGCAATGTGACGACGGCAACACGACGCCCGGGGATGGGTGCTCCGCGACCTGCACGGTCGAGATCACGGCCGGCGGCGGCGGATGCAACGCGGGCGGCGTGGGTGGAGTCGGTAGCTTACTCGTGGTCGCGCTCGCAGGAATCCGCTTGCGTCGCCGGCGCTGACGAGGGAAAGCTCCGCTCGTGATGACTCGCTCGATGTCGATCGTGCTCCTGCTCGCCGCGTGCGGCCGTAGCCCCGGCCCCGCCGCAGGCTCGGATGCGATCTCGATCACGTGGTCGTATCCGTCGATCCCGGCGGATCCGCAGCGCGCGGGCGATCCAGCGAAGGGCTACGACTACCTGATCAATGGCGGTTACATCACGTGCGGCCTGCCGAAGTCGCTCTACGACTCGGTGTTCGGCGCAGCGCCCGCAGCGGAGCGGATTCCGGGTCGCACCGGCGATAACGCGACGCTGCCGTACTACTACAGCGCCGCGATGTCGACCGAGGGCATCGAGGTCGTGTCGGCGAACTGCCTGACCTGCCATGCGAGCTCGATCAACGGCACGATCGTGGTCGGGCTCGGCGCCGCCGCCGGCGATTTCACCGGCAACCAAGCCGCGCAGATCGATGCGGTGGGCGGCTTGATCAGCGATCCGACCGCGCACGCCGAGTGGCAGCGGTTCGATACGCACATGGACGCGATCGCGCCGTACACCCAGACGCTCACGATCGGCGTCAACCCCGCCGACAACCTCACCGCCGCGCTGATGGCGCACCGCGATCCGACGACGCTCGCGTGGTCGGACACGCCGCTGCTCGATCTGCCGCCGCCCGGCGTCGTCCCGGTCCACGTCCCGCCGTGGTGGCGGATGACGAAGAAGCACGCGATGTTCTATACGACCGCAGGCCGCGGCGACCACGCGCGCACGATGATGGCGGCGTCGCTGCTGTGCACCGATAGCGTCGCCGAAGCTCAGGCGATCGACGCCGCGTTCGTCGACGTGCGCGCCTGGATCGAATCGCTGACGCCGCCGGCGTGGCCGTTCCCGATCGACGCTGCGCTCGCCGCGAAGGGGCAGACCGTGTTCGACGAGACGTGCGCGCGCTGCCACGGCACGTACGGCGCGACCGGCAGCTATCCGAACGAGCTCGTGCCGATCGGCGATGTCGGCACCGATGCGATGCTCGCGACCGGCGCGTCCGAGTTCGCCGATCGCTACGTTCAGTGGTTCGCACAGTCGTTCTGGGGCCAAGTCTCGCAACTCGATCCGCAGCCGGGCTACATCGCGCCGCCGCTCGACGGCATCTGGGCGACCGCGCCGTACCTGCACAACGGCTCGGTGCCGACGCTCGCGGCGCTGCTCGATTCGACGACGCGCCCCGCGTACTGGACGCGCACGTTCTCGTCGACCGACTACGATCAGACCGCGATCGGCTGGAAGTTCACCGCGCTCGATCACGGCCAAGCCGGCGTGACGGGCTCGACCAAGACGTCGATCTACGACACGACCCAGCCGGGCTATGGCAACGCCGGCCACACGTTCGGCGATGCGCTCGACGACGCCGACCGCACCGCCTTGCTCGAGTATCTCAAGACGCTTTAGGGCTATGATCGGCGCGTGAGGACCACGCGCATCGCCTTGGCATTCGTGATCGCCGGCTGCGCCGCCGCGCCGACGTTCGTTCGCTACACCAATCCGAATGGTGCGGTTCGACTCGATCAAGATGGCGACGGCTTCGCCGGAGCCTGGGTGTGCCCGAGCGGCGTCTCTGGCTGCGACGCGGCGGTGCTCAATGCGCAACCGATCGCTGATCTCGACTGCGACGACGGCAACGCGAGCCGTCACCCCGGCGCGGTCGACGCGCCCGGCGACGGCATCGATCAGAACTGCGACGGCGCCGACGGCATCGCGCCGCCAGCTGAAGCGACCGACGTGAAGCTGCCGGGGCTGCCGCCGAAAACGCCACTCACGAACGACTAGCGGAATGGCGACGCGGTGTAGATCAGCTAGCCCCGCGGCCCGCTAATTGCTCTAGGGTGCCAGCGATGCGTTTTCCATCGCTGGTGTGGACGGCGGTTCTCGCCGGGTGCGGCGTCGGTGTCACGGAGACAACCGACATCCCGTACGACAGTCGGTTTTCCGAGGACGTCCTCGACATCTACAACCCCCATACCGCGGGCACCGCGCGACCGGCAGTGCTCGTCATCCACGGCGGCGGCTGGGCCGAAGGCATCTATCGCAACAGCTTGGCTCCGCAGGCGAACTGGCTCGCCGAAGCCGGTTACGTCGCGGTTAACATCGAGTATCGACTGACGCCGGTCGCGAGCTTTCCGGCGCAGGTTCAGGACTGCTTCTGCGCGCTCGCGTACATGCGGGCGCACGCGACCGAGCTCGCGATCGATCCAGATCGGATCGCGGGCGTCGGTTACTCGGCCGGCGGCCACCTCGTCTCGATGCTCGCGACCACGGCCGACGATCCGATCGTCGCGCCCGATTGCGGCGTCGGTCCCGCGGCGCCGCTGGACGCGGTCGTCACCGGCGCAGGCATCGAGGACATGGCGGCGATGCCGCAGTTCCCGGTCGTGACGTCGTTCGTCGGCGCGTCGCTCGCCGACGACCCCGAGCTCTATCAAGAGGCGTCGCCGCTCGCGCATGTCGCCGCGGGCGATCCGCCGTACTTGTTCGTTTCCGGCGATGGCGATTGGTTGGTCAACTTCGATCACCAGGACAAGCCGATGATCGCGGCGCTCGATGCAGTCGGCACCGAGACTCGACTACTCGAGATTCCCGGCGGCGGCCACGTCCTGAACGGCAGCACCGACGGCGGCGAATGGGAGCTACCGCTGACCTCGTTCGACACGCCGCCCGCGCAAGACGCGATGCTCGACTTTCTCGAGCACACGATCGGACCACCGCCATGAGCCTCGCCGCGCTCGTGATGGCGCCGCTCCTCAACAACGTATCGCTCGAGCTGCCGTCGATCGACGGCCTGCGCGGCGCCGCGGCTCAGTACGAACGCTACGTGCCGTTTCTGCACATGTCGGTCGCGGTCGGCGGCGAGACCCGCGAATCGGCGACCGGCGATTACACCGCGCTGCGCCTCGGCACGCTGCTCCAGCTGCGCTGCTACTTCCACAACAGCGGTGGCGCGTGGCTGTCGCGGTTGCCCGCCGGCAATATGGACGGCTGGTTCTTCGGCTCGAGCATCGAGCTCGCGACCGACTCGACCCACGACGACGCCGACCACCGCTGGCTCGGCACGACGCTGTCGATCGGTGGGATCAGCGAGGTCGGCTATCGCATCGTGCCGTGGCGCGAGCTCGCGATCACGCCGCACATGGGCGTGTCGTTGCACGAAGACATCGACCTCCGCGGCCACGTCCCCGCCGAGCTCCGCCCCGGCTTCGTGTACGGCGTCGACGTCGGCTGGCTATTTTAGCAAGCGCTGCTCGAGCGCACTGCCGTCGCGATCGGTCTCGGCGCGAATGCCGTAGTAGACGTGCGGATCGGGGCCGCGCGGATCGTCGTCGATCGTGAGCTTGAGATCGAACGGCTCGGGCCCCGCCACCTTCTCGATCCGGAATCGGCTCGTCACTTCGTCGTGGGTCTGCGGCAGGTTGAAGTGGATCTTGTCGCCGTCGACCGCGAACGTGAACAGCTCGAACTGGCCTTTGTAGATCGTGCGGTCTTGGAATACGCCGCCGCCCATGTTCGGCACGAAGCGATAGACGTGCAGCCGATCGGTCTCGGTCGTCGGCATGCGATCGATCCAATTGCGATCGATGAGCAGGCGTTTGGCCTCGCCGGCATCGAGTCGATCCGCAGACTTCGCGTGACATGCGGCCAGCACCAACGCGACGGCAAGGGCTGCTCTCATCTCGCCAGCTTACCAGCGGGTCGCAGCTGAGGCTCGCGGTTCGCGCCCGGTAGCCTTTGCGAG
>CAZDGY010000514.1:0-5198 GCA_964504685.1 uncultured Kofleriaceae bacterium
GGTCAGCCATGGCTCGAAGGGCGGCTGGGATACGTTCGGTCCCGAGCGCGTCGTGACGAAGTCGATCGGCAACGTGCTCTACACGCTCGACGGCAAGCCTGCGCTCGCGCTCTACAAGGAGTATCTGGGCGATCGCGCCGCGGGCTTGCCGGGTTCGGCGTTGCTGTTTCCACTCGCGCTGCGCAGCTCGACCGACGATCAGAATAGCGTCGTGCGCACGGTGCTCGCGATCGATGAAGCGACGCAGTCGATGACGTTCGCGGGTGACATTCCGACCGGCCACTACGCGAAGCTGATGCGCGCGAACTTCGATCGCTTGATCCTCGGCGCACAGGCCGCGGGCTCGGCCGCGATCGCGAGTCACGGGTCGCCGGCGTTATCGATCGCGATCAGCTGCGTCGGGCGCCGGCTCGTGCTCGGCGAGCGCACCGAAGAAGAGACCGAGGCCGCGCTCGAGGTCCTGCCGCCGGGTACCGAGCAGATCGGGTTCTATTCGTACGGAGAGATTTCGCCGCACACATCGGGCCGGTGCGATCTGCACAATCAGACGATGACACTCACGGTGTTGAGCGAGGCGTAGCGCCGGTGGCGACGGGCGCGCATCCCCTGCTCCGCCGCTTGCTGCACAGGGTCGACGCGACCGCAGAGGTGGCGCCGTCGCTCGAGGCTTGGCAGCAGATGCTCGCGTTGGTCGCGCGGACGTTTCAAGACGCCGATCAGGACCGCTACACGCTCGAACGCTCGATCGAAATTTCGTCGCGTGAGATGCAGGGCTTGTATCAAGACCTGCAGGAGCGCACGCAGAGCGAGCTCGCGGTCGAGCGCCGACGCGTCGAGGATGCGAACGCGGTGTTGCGAGCGACGCTCGAGTCGTCGACCGAAGGGATCATCGTCGTCGATCGCATGCGACGCGTGGTCGCCGCGAATCGCCGGTACGGCGAGCTGTTCGACGTCCCGGACGAGCTGATCACGAGTGGCGACAACCGGGCCACCACGCGGCGCGCGGCGTTGGTCCAGCGCGATCCGCAGGCCGCGATCGGGGACATCGAAGCGATCTATGCGTCTGACGCGGTCTTTCATGGCGAGATCGAGATGGCCAACGGCGCGATCATCGACCGGTACAGTGCGCCGGTCCGGTTGCCGGACGGTCAGCCGGTCGCCCGCGTGACGTTCTTTCGCGACGTCACCGCGGAACGCGCGGCGAGCGCACAGATCGAAGCCGCGCTCGAAGCAGCCCAAGCGGCGAGCCAAGCGAAGTCGATGTTCCTCGCGAACATGAGCCACGAGCTCCGCACACCGCTCAATGCGGTGATCGGGCTGGCCGACCTGCTGTTGCTCGCCGGCGGCGATCCGGTGACGGCGCGCCAGCAGGAGTACCTCGAAGGCATCGTGCAGAGTGGCCGCCACTTGCTCGCGATGGTCAACGACGTGCTGGACCTCGCAAAGATCGAAGCGGGCAAGCACGGGATCGAGCGCGAGCCGATCGACGTCATGAGCTCGCTGGAAGAGGCGGCGATCGTCCTCGCACCGCTCGCGCGCGGCCGCGGCGTGACGATCACGACGCAGGTCACGGAAGGCACTCCGACGCTGTTCGCGGACCCGATCCGGCTGCGCCAGATCCTCTACAACTTGCTGTCGAACGCGATCAAGTTCACCGATCGCGGCGGCAGCGTACGGCTCGTCGCGCGTCGCGAGAGCGCGATGGTCGCGATCGCGGTCGCCGACACCGGCATCGGAATCTCGAGCGCGGATCTGTCGCGCCTGTATCGCGCATTCGAGCAGCTCGCGTTGCCATCGGGCGATCGACCTGGCGGCACGGGCTTGGGACTCGCGCTCACGAAGCGCCTGGTCGAGATGCACGGTGGTACGATCGATGTCGCCAGCGAGCTCGGCGCGGGGACCACGTTCACCGTCCGATTGCCGGTGGCCTAATGGCAAAGATTCTCGTAGTCGAAGACGATCCGTGGAGTCAGCGCATCGTTTGCGAGCTGCTCCAAATGCGCGGCCATGACGTGCTCGCGGCGTCCGACGTGCCGGCCGCGCGCGCATTGCTCGCCGACGGCCCCGAGCTGGTGTTACTCGACATCCATGTGCCCGGCGGTGGCGGCGAGACGTTGCTGCGCGAGATTCGCGCGACCGCGGAGCTCTCGGCGCTGCCGGTCATCGCCCTGACCGCCTCGGCGATGGCCGGCGATCGCGAAAGACTGCTGCGCACCGGCTTCACCGCCTACATGAGCAAGCCGATCGACGTGCGGTCGTTCGGCGACACGATCGAGGTCTACACGAAGCCAAGGCCGGCGTGAGCGAGCGCGAGGTCATCCTCGTCGTCGACGATTCGCCGCACAACCGGATGGTCGCGGCAGGGCATCTCGAGGCCGCCGGCTACGAAGTCGTCGCGGTCGCAACCGGCGAAGATGCACTCACGCAACTGGCCGCGCGCCCGGTCGCGCTTGTCGTGCTCGACGTGCTCATGCCCGGGATCGGCGGGTTCGAGACGTGCCGGCGGATCCGCGCGACGCGAGAGCTCGCCGACACGCCGGTCCTGTTTCTCACCGCGCTCGGCGATCGCGACACGACGACCCCAGCACTCGAAGCCGGCGGCGACGACCTGCTCGGCAAGCCCTTCGTTCGCGCCGAGCTGCTGCTCCGCGTCCGTGCGCTGATCCGCCAGCGCCGGATGACCGACGAGCTGCGCGGCGCGATCCAGACCCTCGCCGATCAGAATGAACGACTGCGCCAAGCCGAGCGCGACAAGCGCAAGATCAGTCAGCTCGTCGTGCACGATCTCAAGGGTCCGCTCGCGGCGATCCTGGGCAACGCGGAGCTGCTGAAGAAATCGATCAAGGACGGCGAGCTCGGTGAGGCGGTGAGCGACATCGTGATCGCCGCCTCACACCTCGACGCCACGACGCGATCGCTGCTCGATATCTCGCGCGCGGAGGATGGCGCGATGGCGCCGCGGCTCGAGCCGTTCGATCTCGCAGTGCTCGCCGGCGAGGTCGCGTCGTCGTTGCGCGGTTTCGGGCGCTACACGAACGTCAAGATCGAGTCGGTGATCGCGGTGGCTACGCTCGTCGCGGATCGCGACCTGACGCGCCGGATGTTGCAGAACCTCGTGCACAACGCGGTCAAGCACGCGCCGGAGCACACCGCGGTGCGGATCGAAGCTGATCGCGACGGCGACGCGGTGACGATGCGCGTGCTCGACGAAGGGCCGGGCGTGGCCGAAGCCGATGCCGAGCGGCTGTTCGAGCGCTACGTCAGCCACGACGTCGGCGGTCACGGCTTGGGCCTCGCGTTTTGCCGGCTCGCCGCCGAAGCGCACGGCGGCAAGATCTGGGTCGAAGGCCGCCGGCCGCGCGGCGCGTCGTTCTGCGTGCGGCTGCCGCAGCCTACTTAGTCTCGAACGAGACGTCGTGCAGACCGGCTCTTTGCGCTCGATCCATCGCCGGCATGATGCTGTCGTACTTCGTCGTCGCGGCGACGCGGAGCACGACCTTGGCCTGCGGATCGACGCCCACCGTCGTCTTGAACAGCGCATCGAGCTCGTCGCCGCTCATCGGCCTGCCACCGAAGCTCGTCGTCCCGTCGGCCCCGATATCGATCGTGAGCGTCTCGTGCTCGGGCGGCGGCTCGGGCGGAGGCGGCGGCGGGTCCTCGTTCTTTAGAGCGTCCAGATCGTGCTCGAGGTCGGGGTCGAGCTGTTTCGTGAGCCAATCGGTTTGCTTCTCGCTGAGCTGCGAGCTGCACGTGTGGACGCGCGAGCGGCGCTCGACCCACTTGAGACAGCGCCGAGCTTCCGCCGGCCACGCCTCGCGCTCGCACGCTCCACCGATCGCCGCCGAGGCGCTCGCGCGGCTCGACCGTGGCGCAAAGTGAGCGAGCTCTGACGCGACATCGTCGCAGCTCGGTGCGGTGGCGTCACAACCGGCGAGCAGCGCGATCACGATCCAGCAGCGACGCATCGCCGGGAACGTACTACGCGCGCGCGACGCGTAGTAGGCTGCGCGGGCGATGTCGCTGCTCGTTCTGGACTTCGACGGCACGATGACCGATGCCGAGATCGAAGCGCGGCCATTCCGCGCCGGCTATCTCGAAGATCTGTGTGCGCTGGTCGCTCGCCCGGTCGGTGATCCGGAGGTCGCCGCGATCGCGGATCAGGTCGAGGCCGAGCTCGAGCGCGCGCCCGAGCAGCACGCGTTCATGTGGCTCGGTCGCGCGGTCGCGCCGGCGTGCGTCGATCCGTATCTGCGCATGGTGCCGATCGCGAGCCGGATCCTCGACCGGTTCGGCGCGCTCGCGAACCCCGACGATCGCGCGCGCTTACTCGGCGGCGTGCTCTACAAGTACAACTATCAGAAGACGATCGGTCACCCCGCGTTTCGCGCCGGCGCCGGTGCCGCGCTACAGGCGCTCACCGGTACCGCGACCTGGGTCGTCACGAACTCCGACAGCCATGCGGTTGCCGACAAGATCGCGACGCTCGATCACACCGCGCCCGGCGTCGCGTGGCTGAGCAGTCGCGTGCGCGGCTACGCACGCAAGTTCGATGTCGACGACGCGTGGACCGGCGTGCCCGCCGAGCTCGACCTGCCCGGCCTCGCGCGGCCTGTGTTGTTACGTCGCCGCGCTTACCACGACATCTTGCGCGGCCTACTCGACGACGCCGGCGCCACGTTCGCGGACCTCGTCGTGATCGGCGACATCTTCGAGCTCGATCTCGCGATGCCGCTGGCGCTCGGGGCGCGCGTCGGGTTGGTGGCGTCGTCGCATACGCCGGCGTACGAGCGCGCGTACGTCGCGGCGCATCCTCGCGGGCTCGTGATCGACGACCTGGCCCAGATCCCTGCGTTCGCGCGGTTGTGATCCCGCGCCGGTCACCAATCGCGGTGGCCGGTCAGTCGCTCGTCCTTGTTGGTCTGCTTCACCACGCGCGCGAGCTCTTCGATCCGCTCGACGAGCTGCTCGCGCTCCACCGTCTCGATGAAGCCCTCGCCGTCGTCGAGGGCGTTGAGCTCGGTGGTGATTCGCTTCAGCACCGCAGCGCGCTCGCGCGGTGTGCCCTTGCGCTCGAGGGCGATCAGGTCTTTCGTCGCGTCGCGAAAGATCCGCCGCACGGCGCGCAACACGCCGGGCGACACGTGCTCGCTCCAGTCGGCAAACAGTCGCTCGCGCAGTAGCTTCGGCAGGGTGAGCGC
>CAZDGY010000515.1:0-5198 GCA_964504685.1 uncultured Kofleriaceae bacterium
ATCCTGACCGAGAGCGACTTGTTGCACCAACTGATGTCGGGCCGGGTCGACAAGTCGACGATCGTCGCCGAGGTGATGGAGCGCAAAGTCGCCACCGTGTCGATGCACGCAGGCTCGGGCGAGCTGCCGCGGATCTTCGAACGCGGTGAGGTCGCGATCGTCGTCGACGAGGACCGCTCGGTGCTCGGCATCGTCACGAAGATGGATCTGATCGAAGTGCTCGCGGCGCGCAAGAATCAGATGCCCTAGTCAACCGCGATCACCTCGGCCGCGAACCGGCCGCGCAGCTGACCGCCCGGGCCGTGCAAGTCGAGCGACCCGCATGCCCATTGTGCATCGAGGTGGCGGAGGGTCACCGTGCCGGACATGCCGGCGCGATCATCGGCCGAGTCGTCGTAGACATGCGACGTCTGGACGACCATCGCGGCCTGGTGCATGGCGTCGTGCGGCCCGACTACGAAGGTGCCGGTCCGGATGCGAGAGAAGTCCTTGTTGTTGATCACGAGTCGGATCGCGCGCTGATCGGCGACCAGCGTCGGCACGTGCGCGACCTCCATCGGGTCGACGAGGTGGTCGTAGAATGCGAGATCGATCAGGTCTAGACCCGCCGGGTCTTGGTTCCGCGCGAACGCGGCGACGACCGGAAACGGGCCGGGCACGTCGACGTGCTTGAAGTCGAGCGTCGCGTCGTA
This sequence comes from uncultured Kofleriaceae bacterium, assembly GCA_964504685.1. Taxonomy (GTDB): domain Bacteria; phylum Myxococcota_A; class Polyangia; order Haliangiales; family Haliangiaceae; genus JABFXX01. The sequence continues at coordinate 693 of CAZDGY010000515.1, forward strand.
CGCGCAGTCGGCAGGGCGCCCGGCCCACGTCGGTGCACGTGCGAGCGGAGACGTGGCGATCGCTGGAGGCGAGGTCGGCGCGATCGGGTCGACGAGCGCCGCGACGACTGCGCTCGTGTCGCGTGCGATCAGCGTGCCGTCGCCGAGCTGGCCGACATCGTTCTCGCCCCAGCACCGCACGTCGTCGGACACCGTGATCTCGCAGCCCGCGTGATAGTCGGTGGCGAGCGCGCTCGGCGGTTCGATCGCGAGCGTTTGCCAACCCTCGGCGTCGCGGACGTGGAAGCAGCCCTCGTTTGCGGCCTCGTCGCGCCCGCCCTTGCAGGCCTCTCGAGGGAGCTCGGCTCCGAGGCAGCGCGCGGACTGACCCGGCACGGCCTCGCACAGATCGATGCGTTGCGCGTCGAACAAGTGGGCCTTGGGGGGAGATGCGATCGGGACGACCCCTCCGCCGAAGGGTCGGCCCCAGCACGCGAGGCCGCCGCCCGCGAGCCTTGCGCAGCTGAACGTCACCGTCGTCTCGAGCTCGACCGCATCCGAGACGCCTGCGACCTTGGTCGGCGTCGCGACGACATGATCGCCGCTGCCGGGTTGCACCTGGCCAGATGCCTGGCCGTATTCGTCGGCGCCCCAACACCAGACCGAGCCGTCGCGTTCGAGCGCACACAGCGAATTGTCGCCGCGCAGCGCAAGCACGTTGTCGAGGCCGGCGATGTCGTGAAGTGGCGTCGGCGTGCTCTTCACCCGATCCGCCGGCGGGATCCGGCCCCAGCATGCGACCCGACCGTTGCCGCGCACGATGCAGCTCGCGAACATGCCGAGCCGAACGTCGATGGCGCCCTCGAACGCCGGCTCGATCGTGGGGAGCTGCATGCCCTGCTTGCCCGCCGGGAGATACTCGCTCTGGCCCCAACAGGTCCAGCTGCCCGAGCGGAGCCGCGCGCATGCGATGGGAGCATTTGCGCTCACCATCAGCGCGGTCGCGTCGGCGATTCCGGGCACGCGGATCGGCACCGCGGAATCAGGACCGGCTGCACGGCCGAGCAGTCCGAACTGGCCGCTGCCCCACGCGCGAAGCGTACCGTCGTCGAGTAGGACGATCGTCGACCGGAAGCTCATGCCGATCGCGATCGGGCGCGGGCGAGCGCTGGGCGCAGGCGGTGTCGGTGCGGGTTCGCGTCGAGCGGCTGGCGAGCGCGGTGGCGGTGGCGCTTCGGGTTGATCGCCGCACGCCCAGATCAGCGCCAAGGCAACGAGGGCGGCTCGCACGGCGCGATGATAGCCGTGGCAGGCGGCCGTGAGCGCTTTCCGGCGCGGTTGACCGCCCGTCACCGTCGACATAAGGTGCCGACGTGAAGCTCGCGACCCTGCGCGATGGCACCCGAGACGGCCGCCTGCTCGTCGTTCGCAAGGATGGCGAAGCCGGCGCGCCGTCGCCCGACGCGTGGCCGACGTTGCAGCGCGCGCTCGACGACTGGGACGCCGCCGAGCCGCAGCTGCGCGCGATCGCCCGGCAGCTCGACGACCATGCCCTCGCTGGAATGCCGATCGATTCGACGCGGCTCGCCGCGCCGTTGCCGCGCGCGTACGAATGGGTCGATGGCTCGGCGTTTCTCAACCACGTGATCCTCGTGCGCAAGGCGCGAAACGCGGAGCCGCCGCCGACGCTGCAGACCGATCCGCTGATCTATCAAGGCGGCTCCGGCGACATGCTCGGTCCGCGCGATGCGATCGAGCTGCGCGATCCGGCGTGGGGCTTGGACTTCGAGTCCGAGGTCGTCGTCGTGCTCGGCGATACGCCGCAGGGCACGACCGCGGCGGAAGCCGGGCGCTACATCCGGCTCGTCATGCTCGTCAACGACATCACGCTGCGCTCGCTCGTGCCCGACGAGCTCGCGAAGAGCTTCGGGTTCTTTCAGAGTAAGCCGGCCTCCGCGTTCTCGCCGTTCGCGATCACGCCCGACGAGCTCGGCGCCGCGTGGCAGGGCGGACGCGCGGCGATTCGCGTGAAGTCGACCTACAATGGCAAGGTCGTCGGCGACTGCGACGCCGGCCCGGAGATGCACTTCTCGTTCTTCGAGCTGATCGCGCACATCGCGAAGACCCGGCGGTTCACCGCCGGAACGATCCTCGGCAGTGGCACGGTGTCGAATGCGGATCGCGCGCGCGGCATCTCGTGTCTCGCCGAGGCGCGGATGATCGAGACGATCGAACAGGGCAAGCCGAAGACGCCATTCATGGCGGTCGGCGATCGGATCGCGATCGAAGCGATCGGCCCGAACGGCGCGAGCTTGTTCGGCGCGATCGATCAGCAGGTGGTGGCGAAGCGATGAAGCTGGTGTTGCACAGCTATTGGCGCAGCTCGGCGAGCCAGCGCGTCCGGATCGGCTTGGGACTCAAGGGGCTGCCGTTCGAATACGTCGCGGTTCACATCGTCCATCGCGATCAGTTCACCGACGCGTACACCGCGCGCAATCCGATGGCGCAAGTGCCCACGCTCGAGATCACCGAAGATGACGGCACGGTGCACGCGCTCGTCCAATCGCTGCCGATCCTCGAGTTTCTCGACGAACGGTTCCCGCAGCCGCCGTTGTTGCCGGCCGATCGCTACGCTCGCGCTCGCGCTCGTGCGCTGGCCGAGCTGATCAACTCCGGGATCCAGCCGATGCAGAATCTGTCGACGACGAAGCGGGTCAAGGAGCTCGGCGGCGACGACCAAGCGTGGGTCCGCCCGTTCATCGCGACCGGCCTCGCCGCGTATCAACGGCTCGCCGCGGATACCGCCGGCGCGTTCAGCGTCGGTGACTCGCCGACGATCGCCGACTGTTGCCTCGTGCCACAGCTCGCATCGGCGCGGCGGTTCGACGTCTCGCTCGAGCCGTTCGCGGCGCTCACCACGATCGAAGCACATTGCCTCGCGCTGCCTGCATTCGCAGCGGCGCAACCGGATCGCCAACCCGACGCGCAGAAGTAGAGAACACCCATGGGCAAGCTTCCCTCTCTCGGCATCAAGCGTCTCGAAGGCATTCACTACTACGTTCGCGACCTCGAGCGGTCTCGCAAGTTCTACTGCGGCAAGCTCGACTTCGCCGAGACGTGGCGCAGCTCGCCCGAGCTCGAACGCGAAGGTCGCCAGCGCTCGGCGTGCTTTACCGCGAACAAAGTCCAGATCGTGTGCAGCGCTCCGCTCGGCACTAGCAACGGCCGTGCGGCGCGGTTTCTCCACAAACACCCCGACGGCGTCGGCACGCTGGTCTTCGAAGTCGAGGACGCGGCGCGCACGTTCGCGCTGCTCGAAGAGCGCGGCGCGACGACGATCGAGGACGTCCAGACGTTTCAAGACGACGGCGGCACGCTGCGCCAGTTCTCGATCACGACACCATTTGGCGACGCGACGTTTCGGTTTCGCGAGCGCCGCGGCTTTCGCGCGCTGTATCCCGGGGCAGTTGCGGCCGCGCCGGTGGTCGGGCAGGGCGGTAACAAGTTTGGCTTCGAGGAGATCGATCACGTCACGTCGAACTTCCAGACGATGAAGCCGATGCTGCTGTGGCTCGAGCACGTGCTCGGCTTCGAGCAGATGTGGGAGGTCAAGTTCCACACCGCCGACGTCGATCCCGCGCGCAAGACCGGCTCGGGCCTCAAGTCGATCGTGATGTGGGAGCCGAAGTCCGGCGTGCGGTTCGCGAACAACGAGCCGCAGCGGCCGTTCTTCAAGAGCTCGCAGATCAACATCTTCAACGAAGAGCTGCGCGGCGATGGCGTGCAGCACGTCGCGCTCACGGCGCGCGATATCATCACCGCGGTGCGCGGGATGCGCGGCGACGGCGTGTCGTTCATGCCGACCCCGGGCACGTACTACGACATGCTGCCCGAGCGGATCGAGAAGAGCGGGATCAAAGCGATCGACGAAGACCTCGCGGTCTTGCGCGATCTCGAGATCCTGGTCGACGGCGATCACGACCACGCGTACATGCTGCAGATCTTCTTGAAGGAGTCGTCGGGTCTGTACGGCGATCCGACCGCCGGCCCGTTCTTCTACGAGATCATCCAGCGCAAGGGCGATCGCGGGTTCGGTGCCGGCAACTTCCGCGCGCTGTTCGAGAGCATCGAACGCGATCAACGTGATCGCGGGTTGGTCTAGTGGAGCTGCGTTACCAGAGCGGCTTCGGCAACGAGCACGCCACCGAAGCGATCGCGGGCGCGCTGCCGGTCGGCCAGAACTCACCGCAGCGCGTGCCGTTCGGGCTCTACGCCGAGCAGCTATCGGGGTCGGCGTTCACCGCACCGCGCGGTCACAATCGCCGAACGTGGGTCTATCGCATGCGGCCGTCGGCGGCGCACCCGCCGTTCGAGCCGGATACCGGCCACGGCACGTTCCGCTCGGGGCCGTTTAGCGACGCTCCGGCCACGCCGAACCGGCTGCGCTGGAGCCCGCAGCCAATGCCGACGACGCCGATGACGTTCATCGACGGGTTGCTCACGCTCGGCGGCAACGGCTCTCCTGCG
>CAZDGY010000516.1:0-5189 GCA_964504685.1 uncultured Kofleriaceae bacterium
TGCCTACGAGCTCCTGCCGCGGCCCGCGTAACATTGACGTTGACCTGAACGTGAACCTGAACGCGCACGTTGACCTTGTCTTTGACGCTTCTCTTCGCGGAATCGGGAACCCGATCCTGTTTTCGGAGAGCCCGATCTTCCTGTTCCGGAAGCCAGAGGTTCGCGGTCAACGTCAAGGTCAACGGTGGAGCTTGGGACGATGACCACCGCGCGGGCGGCCGAGCTCGCAAAGCTGCACCATCGCGTGCCGGTCGAGCGCTATCGCAGCTTGGTCGGCCACTGGATGGCGCGCTGGTTTCGCGCGCCGCGGCCGGCGCAACACGAGCCCGTACCGCCGCTCGCGCAAGGCCAGATGGCGCTGACCTTCGGCGGCCATGCGACGGTGATCGCGCGTTACCCCGGGTTGGCGATCGCGTTCGACCCGATGCTCGGCCGATGGATCGGCGGCGTGCGGCGAGCGGTCGAGCCCGGGCTCGCACCCGGCGATTTCAGCGACGTCGCGCTCGTGCTGATCTCGCATCGCCACGCCGATCATCTGCACGTCCGCACGCTCGATCGGTTGCCGCGGTCGGCGACGGTCGTCGTTCCGGCCGGTGTCGCCGGTGCGGTCTCGGGGATGGGGTTCGCGCGGGTGGTCGAGCTCCAACCGGGCAGCGACTTCGAGGTTCGCGGGGTCCAAGTGTTCGCCGCGGCGACCTCGCATGGCGATGACGAGCTCGCGCGCGGACTGTCGTACGTGCTCCGGCCGCGGGCCGAGACCGGCGGGCCCAGCGCATACTTGTGCGGCGACAGCGGCTACTTTTCCGGCTTCGCCGACCTCGGTGAGCGGTTCGCGCCGGACGTCGCGGTGCTGCCGATCGGCGGGTTCATGCCGACGTCGTTTCGCGAGCGTCACATGTCACCGCTCGACGCGCTGTATGCATTCGAGGACCTGCGGTCGAGGCTGCTCGTGCCGATCCATCACGGCGCGTTCGCGCTGTCGTACGAGCGCCTCGACGAGCCGGCGCGCTGGCTGATCGAGCTCGCAACCGCACGCGGCGTGCGCGATCACGTGCTGGTCATGGCCGCTGGGCAAACCGAGCGGTTCGCGCAAGTGGCATGATAGGGCATCCCCGTGCCCGACGTCTCGATCGTCATCCCGGTGTACAACGAAGAGGGCATCCTGCGCGAAGCGGTGACCGAGCTGCTCGAAGGGCTCGATACCGTACGCGCCGCGCTCGACGCACCTGATCTCAGCTTCGAGATCATGATCGCGGAGAACGGCTCGAAGGACCGCACGGTCGAGCTCGCAGAACACCTGGCGAGCGAGCGCACCGAGGTCCGCACGTTCTCGCTCGGCGAGCCGAACTACGGCAAGGCGCTGCGCCGCGGCATCATCGAAGCGCGCGGCACCTGGGTGATCTGCGAAGAGATCGACTTGTGCGACCTGGACTTCCATCGCCGCGCACTCGAGCTGTTGCGCCACGGCGATGCGGATTTCGTCGTCGGCAGCAAGGCGATGAAGGGTTCGAACGATCAGCGTCCGCTGTTCCGCCGCACTGCGACCCGGGTGATCAACGGGATGTTGCGAGTCGCGCTCGATTTCCGCGGCACCGACACTCACGGGCTCAAGGCGTTTCACCGCGCGACCGTGCTGCCGATCGTCGAAGCGTGCGTGATCGATCGCGACCTGTTCGCGAGTGAGCTGGTGATCCGCGCGAACCGCGAAGGCGTGCGGATGATGGAGATTCCGGTGCGGCTCGCCGAGAAGCGGCCGCCTGCGATCAACTTGACGAAGCGCGTGCCGAACGTGCTGCGTGGGCTCGCGAAGCTGACCTACGTGATCCGCTTCGGCGGCAAGCCGTGACGGCGCGCCACTGCTCGATCTCGATCGATCTCGACAGCATCGCTTGCTACTACAAGATCCACGGGCTCGGGCCGGCGCCGGCCGAGCTCGAGCGCGTGATCCTCGACCGCGCGTTGCCGCGAGCCGCCGCGTTGTTCGGGAAGCGCGGAGTTCATGTCACGTGGTTCGTCGTCGGCAGAGATGTCGAGACTGATCCCGAAGCAGCCGATCGATTGCGCGCGTTGGCGGCCGCCGGAGACGAGCTCGGCAATCACTCGTACTCGCACCCGTACGAGCTCGCGCGCTTGCCGGATGCCGAGGTCGATGCCGAAATCGCGGGGTGCGATCGCGTGTTGCGCACGCTCGGCAAGGTGTTCGGGTTTCGCGCGCCGGGCTACGATATGTCGCCGGCGATGCTCGATACGCTCGCGCGGCTCGGCTATCGCTACGACTCGTCGATCTTTCCAGCGCCGGGTTACTACGCGGCGAAGGCTGCGGTGATGACCGCGCTCGCGCTCACCAGGCGACCGAGCGGTGCGGTGATGATCGATCCGCGCTCGCAACTCGCGCCGGGCGATCCATATCGGCCGGCGATGACCGCGCCGTGGCGCCGTGGCCAAGCGCCGGTGGTCGAGCTGCCGATCGCGGTGACGCCGTTCGCGCGCGTGCCTGCGATCGGGACGCTACTGCTCGTCGCGCCGAGCTGGGTGCGCGCGCGCGTGATAGCGGCGATGACCCGTCGCCCGTTCTTCAACTTCGAGCTCCACGGCATCGACTTCGCCGACGCCGAGCAAGACGGCATCCCGGGCGAGCTCGTGGAGCGTCAACCCGACCTTCGCGTCCCGGTGGCCGCCAAGCTAGAGCGCCTCGATCGCACGCTCGACACGATCGGCCAGCGGTGGAGCTTCGCGACGCTCGGCGATGTCGCCACCGAGATCCAGCGAGACTCCTAGTTGGGGACGGTGTTCACTCTGTCAACCGCACCGCGCGGATCGGACGAATGATTCCAGCGGCTTCGCTGGGGACGGTGTTCACTCTGTCAACCGGCGCGCTCCTCGGTTGTCAAAGTGAACACCGTCCCCATGTCAGGAGCGGCGCGTGACGGCTTCTCGCGCCAGCTCGTCGGTGCGTTCGTTGAGCGGGATTCCGGCGTGACCGGCCACCTTCACGAACCGGAGGTCGGTGAACTGGCGGCAGACCGCGCGCAGCTGTTCGACGAGCTCGATGTTCTTCTTCGCCTTCCAGTTCTGGGTCAATAGGCCGATCGAGTACGACGAGTCGGAGTAGACGATGACCGGCCGTTTGCGCTCGGTGACGAGCTCGAGGCCGAGCAGGATCGCGGTGAGCTCCGCGATGTTGTTCGTGCCTTCGCCGAGATATTCGGACAGTTCCGTGCGCTCGCTGCCATCGATGACGACGACGCCCGCGCCGGCAGGACCGGGGTTGCCCGAACACGCGCCGTCGGTCCAGACATGGATCGCGTCGTCCGGCATCTTCGGCACGCTACCCGCTTTGGGCTTCTCGATTACGCGCTCGCCTGGGTCAAACTCGACTGCCGCACCACCTGTCGCAGCCAGGTTGCGCGCTCCAGCGCGATAGACTTTTGCGCCAGCGGCCGGCTTGTAAACGATCTCGACACGGCCGTCACGATCGGTGACAAGTGCGCCGTTCGCGTCGACCTTCGCCCATACTTCAGCATCGCGCAATCGGTGGGGCAGCCACGGCATGACGATCGGCCGCGACGCTATCACGGACGCATGTTATAAGCCGCGGGTCCGGAATCGGACGTCTTTTAGGAGATTCTCAATGCGTATTCGCCATAGCTGGTTCGTCGCTGCACTTTCTGTCGGCTTCGTCGTTAGTGGTTGCAGCAAGGACGGAGGCTCCTCCGGCGGCGCAACGTCGAGCGAGGACCTCTCGCTATTGCCGGCCGACTCCGAGGTCGTGTTGGGAATCAACTTCTCGCAGATCCAGTCGAGCTCGCTGTACAAGGAGTTCGCACCGAAGCTGATGGAGAAGGTTTCGAAGGAGCTCGGCGACGTTAAGGCCGCCTGTGGCTTCGACCCGTTCGACTCGGTCAAGTCGATCTCGGTCGGCCTGAAGGACGTCGGCGGCGAGTCGACCAGCGGCGTGTTCGTGATTCACGGCATCGAGAAGTCGAAGCTGATGGCGAAGTCGTGCTTGGACAAGCTCAACGAGTCAAGCAAGGACAAGTCGCCGATGACCGTCGAAGACGGCGTGATGGTCGAGCACCCGAGCCACGGTCCATCGATCGCGGTCGGCTTCACGAACGACACGACGATGGTCGGCGTCATCGGGGCGGACGCGAACAAGGACAGCATCAAGAAGGTAGCGGCGGCGAACAGCGGGCTCAAGACGTCGTCGGCGTTCAGCGAGGTGTTCGGCAAGATCAAGTCCGACCAGTCGCTGTGGGTCGTGATCAACGCCGAAGCGCCGGCGTTCAGCCAACTCGGCCAGCTCGGCATGCACCCGAAGCGGATCTTCGGCTCGCTCAACGTCACTGACGGCCTCGGCCTCGACCTGCGCGTTCGGATGAGCTCGGCCGATGAAGCGACCCAGCTCACGACGATGGCGAAGGGCCAGATCGGCAGCCCGATGGTCAAGGCGATGTTCGACAAGCTCGACGTGACGTCGGACGGCGCGGAAGTCCATGTCGATGTCGCGATGACCGAGGCGCAGCTCAAGTCGATCGCTGCGATGGCGAAGGGTGGGCTCGGCGGCTTGATGGGCGGCGGCGGCGGAATGTGAAGCGCTCGCTGGCGCTCCTCGTCGTCGCTGCAGTCGCGATCGGCGGTTGCGGCGGCAAGAAATCGACGGGCGGCAACGGTCCGCCGCCCGAGATCACAGGCATCGCCGCGGTTCCGGCGAACGCCGAGGTCGTGATCGCGGTCGATGTTCCTCGAGTGATCGATTCGCCGCTCGTCCAGCGCGCAGTCGAACGCTTGCTGCTCGGGTCGCCTGATCTGGCGGCACGCTGGCAGCAGCTCCACGACAGCTGCAAGCTCGACTTCCCGAAGCAGGTGAAGCGCATGGTCGTCGCGATCGGGCCGCACACCGGGCCCAAGCCAGGCACGGGGCCGGTGCTGATCGTCGCGACTGGCCAGTTCGTCGAAGGAACCTTCGTCGCGTGCGTGCGCGCCATGCTCGGTAAGGGTGACAGCTCGGTCGCCGCGAAACCGGTGGGGGCGGGCACGCTCTATCACGCGACCGATGGCAATCGCTCGATGTGGTTCGGCTTCGGCCGCAGCGACACCGTCGTGCTCGGCTCGGACGAGCAATACACGACCGACGCGCTGCTCCCCGGCAAGAAGCTGCTCGACAACCCCGAGATGAAAACGTGGAT
>CAZDGY010000517.1:0-5184 GCA_964504685.1 uncultured Kofleriaceae bacterium
TGGCGATGTCACGGTCGGCGAACGCGCGGTCGACGTTCACATCTCGCGGCTACGCAAGAAGCTCGGCGACGAAGCCGCGAGCCGGATCCGCACCGTGCGCGGCGTCGGCTACGTGCTCGCGCGCTCGACCGAGGATCCGTCATGACCGACGACAGCTACAGCAAGCTGCACGTGATGATGGGCAACATCGAGCGCCGCGGTGCGTGGACCGTGCCCGAGTACTTCGATGTCAGCGTGCACTTCGGCAACATCGAGCTCGATTTCCGCGAAGCGACGCTCGGCCCCGGCACGACGACGATCCACGTGCATTGCCGGATGGGAAACGTCGAGCTGATCGTGCCCGAGGACATGCAGGTCGAGCTCAACGTCACGCCGTTCGCCGGTAACGTCTGCGAACATCGCGCGCGCCCGGCCGATGGCGATCCGAATAAGCCGCGGCTGCGGATCATCGGCTCGGTAAAGGCTGGCAACTGCGAGGTGTTCGCGCTGATGCCCGGCGAGTCGCGCGTCGAAGCACACGATCGCCATCGTCACCTTCGGCATCACGCTCGCCACGGCCGTCATCTCGAGTGGCGGCGCCAGCGGTTCGAGGCGATCAAGGCCGAGCGCGAGCTGTGGATGCGAGACGGTCGCCGGTCGTGGCTGCCGTGGTGGTTGATGTCGCGGATGCGGCGCCGGATGTTCGGCTGGTTCGCGATCGCGTTTTCCGCCGGCGTCGCGGTCGGCGTCTATGCGTGGGACAACCCGCGCTGGTGGCACATCGTGCTCGCGTTCATCGGGCTGTCGATGTTTTCCGGTGCGATCGCGTATCGCCTGACCCGGCCGATGTTGATGGCGATCAAGGCGGCGACCGACATCGGCGACGGCAAGCTCGATACCCGGCTTGATACCGACAGTAACCGGGGCGAGATGCGGATCCTGGCGATGTCGCTAAACGAGATGGCCGGCAAGATCAAGCAGCAGCTCGCTGACCAACGCCAGCTGCTCGCGGCGGTGTCGCACGAGCTGCGCACGCCGCTCGGCCACATGCGCGTGTTGATCGACACCGCACGCGACACCGGCGGCACGAAGCCGCTCGACGAGCTCGAGCGCGAAGTGCTGATGCTCGATGACCTGGTCGGTAAGCTGCTCGCGCAGTCGCGGTTGGAATTCGGTAACCTCGATCGCCAGCCCGTCGATCTCGGCGAGCTCGTCGCCGATGTCGCGACCTCGGCGGGAATCGCCGCCGAAGCGATCGAAGCCGATGGCGATGTTCACGCACCGATCGATCCGACGCTGGTTCGCCGCGCGGTCTCGAACCTGATCGACAACGCGCGCGTCCACGGCGGCGGTGCGGTCGCGGTTCGGATCGTCCGCCGCGCCGCGCAGGTCGCGATCGAGGTCGACGATGCCGGACCCGGCGTCGCACAGGATCGCCGCGCCGACGCCTTTCGCGCGTTCGTACCGTCGAGCGCCGGTGGCCTCGGTCTGGGTCTCTCGCTCGTATCGCGCATCGCAGTCGCGCACGGCGGCGGTGCATGGATCTCGGATCGCCCTGGCGGCGGTGCGCGCGTCGGCTTCACGATCGCAACCGTCTAGGGACGGTGTTCACTTTGACAACCGAGCCGCGAACGTCCCCGTTGATAAATCGCGCACTTACCTGGGGACGGTGTTCACTTTGACAACCGGGATGCCGCCGAGCTGCATTCGCTGTCGTCGATGACGCACGAGTATTCGGCTTTCACCGCGGGATCGGCGGTGCTGATCGAGTTGCGCCGCGCTCTCGCTTTGGCGTTCGACAGGATCAAATTGATGTCGAGGTCATTCGGCGTGCACAGGCCGAGCTGCAACAGGCTCGTCGCCGATGACAAGCAGCCGATCGTCTTCTGATCCCACTCGCGCTTCGTGCACTCGTGGCCGAGCACGTCGTGACGCGCGTCGCCGAGCACGCGGCTCGCGGCGGTCGCGGGCTGTGCCGGAATCGCGTGCTCGATGTCGGTCACCGCGGTCGCGCAGTCGATCGTGCTGGTCTTGTGACAGCCCAGCAGCAACGCCAACGCGATCGCGAGCGACTTCACGCGCCGTCCATCGTGACCGTGCCGGTCGGTGAGGTGCTGTGCTGGAGGATCGGCGCCGATGTGAACGGCAGGTTGAAGATCTCGAACAAGCCATGCGTGATCTTACGAGCGGTCTTCGCCTTGCTCGATGTGTGGCCTTCGAACACCCAGTAGAAGAAGCCCTGCGCGTTGAACGATACCCCGATGAACATGTTCTGGTGGTGTGCGTTGTCGGGATAGCCGGCTGGCGGGCTGGGCTTGTAGCCGCGGCTATCGAAGCCGGCGGTGAGATCGACGAAGCGCGACAACGTTCCGATCACGGGTTGCTCTCTCAGAGAGTGGATCGATCCGAGGTGATAGGCGAGCAGATACGTCTCGCCGCTGTAGTCCTCGGCGATATTAAGGCGACCGTAATTATTGCTGCCCGCGACGTTGTCCCAGTACTCCTTGCTCGGGAAGTACTGGACTCGATAGTCGAACATCTCGTCGAGCTTCGGAATGTTGTCGAACAGCAGCGCCATGATCGCACCGACGGTGTCGCCGGTGAGATCGCTCGGCGAAAACTCGTAGAAGAAGCCGTCCTTGACCTCGACGAAGAAGAACAGCGTCTCGGACAACGCGGTCGAGATCAGGCTCGACTTGAAGTGATCGTAACCGCCGAAGTCCGACAGGATCGCGGTGCCGGCACGCGCGAGGTTCATCGTCGCCCACGCATGACCGAACTTGTCGGCGCCGCCGGCGTACGTACGCGAGCCGAGCCAGCCGTCGCCGCCCCACTTGTAGTAGCTCAGCGGCTTGTGCTTGACGTACCAGGCTAGATACGCCCACGAGCTGAACGTGATGTACATGCCGCCGACGATCGCGATCGACGCAGTCGGGTGCTTGACGTCGGGGACCGCGGAGTCTGGCAAGCGTTCGAGCGCAGCGGCGGGCGTGAGGTCCGGCGTCGCGGTCACAGCGGGTACCGGCGCCGGCGTCGGCTCGGGCGTCGGCTCGGCAACCGGCGGCTGATCGGGCGGCGGCGGCGGCGGTTGATCGGCGGGTTGCGCGAGCGCGTGCGAAGCGAAGGCAACGAGAATAACTAACGAGCTAAGCGAACGAACCACGCACCTGAGTACAGCGAGTCGCGACGGCACTCGCGTGGTCGCGCGCACTTTAAGTCTTTCTTCAGCCGTTCGGGGTGGTTCGCCTCACGCCGTGGGGCACGATGTCCGGCTGTTTTCGTCAATCGTCGCGTTCGCTGCGCAGCCACGCGAGCGCGAGCGCAAAGCCGATCGCGAACCCGATCCACCGACCCGAATCGAGCTGAGCCTGCCACGACGGTGGCGCCGCATAGCCGAGCACGCCGGTCGCGAGCGTGCCGACGACGAGAAACCCCGAGAGCAGCCAGCCGCGCAGGTTGACCCGCGGGATCGCGAGCCCGAGCAGCGCCAGGCCGATGTACGAGCACGAGAACTTCGTCGCGCTCTCCGTGACTTGAAATCCAATCTCGCCCGCGCTCGGCAGCACGCCGTACTGCGCAGCGTCGAGCATCGCCAGGATGTGGTGATCTTCAATGAGATCGAGCCCGGCGGTTGCGACGATCAAGATCAGCCCGAGCATTGCGAACGGTCGGTTGCGTGCGGACAGATAGCGAGCGAGCGCTGCGAAGAACGCGGTGTAGAGCGCGATGAACCCGATATCGAGCGCGAACACGAGCCGCAACGCGCCGGCGTGCTCGAGTAGGCCTGCCGCGTATTCCTGAGGGAGATGGTAGTGCTCGTGCGCCTCTTGCGTCGCGCCGGTCGCGAGCGACACGCCGACCATCGCAGCGAGCACCGCGACGGTCGCGCAGCCGAGCCCGAACGCGAGCTTGCGGGTGCTCACCGGAGTGGGCGCCGGCGTTGCGGTCATACGATCAGTCGCGTCCGGACGTGACCGGCGAACCCGACGTCGACTTCGACGACATCGCCGGGGCGCAGCAACGCGTTCGACGTCGCGTAGCTCGACACGAGGAACTCGGCCTTGCGCAGCCGATCCTTGACGATCGATGCGAGCGCGCGCTGGATCGACGACATCCGCAACCCGACGCCCGCCGGCGTCCCGGTCGAGATCACGTCGCCGCGCGCGAGCGGGCGACCGAGCACGGATTTCGCGGCGCGCACGATCGCGACCAAGTCGTAGGCGAGCTCTTTCGTCGAGGCGCGCTGGCGGCGATCGCCGTTGACCTTGGTCTCGATGATCAGCTCGGGGATCTTTGCGATTCCGCCTGCCGGGGCCCACACGCGTTCGGCGACGGGCAAGAACTGCGGGAACGACTTCGCCGCTGCCCAATACGCGTACTGCCGATCCATACCTTCGCCGAGCACCTGAACGAGGCGCGCGCTCAGATCGTTCGCGGCGGCGAGCCCGAAGGGTTGCGCGGTGCCGGCGGCGAGCGCGGTCTCGTCGATGTCGCCGAGCGCTACGAGGGCGAGCTCGCCCTCGTAGTCCATCACCGCAGGTACTCGCTCACCGAGCCGCGCCGTGATCAGCGCCGCGAGTCCGGGCTCGGTCGCGTCGAGCGCTGCGAGCACGTCGCGACTGTCGGGAACTCGGACGGAGCAGTCACCGTGGACGAACGTGTGCGCGTGCTTCACGAACGCGATCGGCGGCGTCTTGACGTCGATCGTCTGGCCCGCTTCGCGCGCGTGATCGCTGTAGGTCAGGCCGAGCGCGACGATCGCGGTGACCTCGGGCCAGTCGACCTCGTCGGATCGTCTCGGGCCAGGCTGTTCGGTGCCGCCGCGTTGCCGAGCGAGCGCGTCCCACGCGAGGTACTGCACGCCGGCCAGCGGGGTGCGCTGATGGATCTCGACCGCGACGCCACCGCTGGTGCGCCGCTCTTCGACCGGTTTCCACGGCAACCCGGGCGCCGATCGCGTGAACACTTCGAGATGCGCCGAGCCGATATCGCTCTGCGCGATCATCAAGTCGCGCTCGTCGGTGTCGCGGTAGGCGTAGCCGACCATCTGCGACGGCTCGGCCCACGCTCGGGCGTGGATCAGCTTGCGCGCGCCCGCCACCGTCGCGGTGACGAGCCCGTGGGGATGAGCCGCCGTACCCGGACTGCCGTCGAGCTTGCTCGGCCCGGACAGCTTCAGAGACGACAACCCCATCGCGAATCGAT
>CAZDGY010000518.1:0-5179 GCA_964504685.1 uncultured Kofleriaceae bacterium
GACGACGGCACGGTCGCGTGGCTCGAGTTCAACGGCAAGAACGGCCGATCGTACAAGGGCGTCGGCGGCGTGCTCAAAGAGCTCGGCGAATCGAGCCCGATCGGCTTCACGATGCAGGGCATTCGCAAATGGTTCGCGGATCACCCGACGCGCCTCGACGAGATCGTCGATCAAGACGCGTCGTACGTGTTCTTCGCCGAGAGCAAGGTCGCGGGCGCGATCGGCTCGCAGAAGGTCGTACTCACCGCGAAGCGCTCGGCCGCGGTCGATCGCGCGTTCATCGCGGCGTCGACGCCGATCTTCGTCGAGACTCACGCTCCGATCGTCGGCTCGCCGGGCAAGGTCGAGGACTGGCGCCATTTGCTGATCGCGCAAGACACCGGCGCTGGCATCGTCGGCGCGGTGCGCGCGGACATCTACTGGGGCGACGACCGCGACGCCGCCGAGCTCGGCGGTCGGATGGGCGGGCCGGGTCGGTACTGGGTGCTGCTGCCGACCGGCGTCACGAAGTAGGCGCGACATCCGCGTCGCGATCGGGGCCAGAACCGGCTTCGAGCGGCGCCGAACCCCGCGCAATCCCGGCGCTCGCGCTGGTCTTCGCCCTGCAAACTGCGCTGGCATGCGGATCGTCGTTGCTCTCGTCACCTTGTGCGCGCCGTTGGCCGCGCTCGCGCAACCCGGTCCCGATGGTGCGGATCCCGCGCTGTCGGCACCGCCGCCGGCGCTCGCGTACGTTGCGCCGCCGCCGCCGCTCGTGCTGGCGCCGCCCGCGAGCCGCATCGAGCTCGGCGTACGGGTCGGCGTGGCAGCGAGCAGCTATCACACGATGTACCTAGAAGCGGACGGGGCGGGGGCATCGCTCGACGTCGAGCTCGGCGTGCGTCGCGGCCGCTGGTCGGTGCTCGGTTACCTCGACTACGCAACCGCCGCGACTAACACGAACGGAGCGTCGCTCGACATGACGTACCTCGGGCTCGGCGCGCGCGTGCGCTTCCACCCGGGCAATTGGTTCTTCGGCGTCGGCGCCGGGCTCGAAGCGATCCGCGGCGATCAGCGAGATGGCAGCGAGCTCGATCGCGGCCTGCAGCCGATGCTCGACGGCGAGATCGGCTACGCGTTCCCGATGAGCCGGTTCCACTTCCAGATCGCGTTGATCCCGCAGATCACGATGGTGGCCGATGCCGCCGGTTCGCTCGAGATCACGCGGCTCGAGCTGGGACTTGCGTTCTAACGCATCACGAGCGGCAGGTCGGCGTCGCCGCGCTTCCATCGGCCATCGCCGTCGGCGTCGATCAGAATCGGCGCTGCGATCGCGAACGGCGTGACTCCGGGATGGTTCCACCGGTCGCGTTGGTACGTCCCGGTGATCTCGAGCGGCATCGGATCATCGCTATCGGCGGTGACGACGAGCCAGGTGTCTTTGTCGCCGACCTTGATGTCGCCGGACCAGTGGTACTGCGTCTGCGTCGGCGGCACCCACAGCGAACGCACGAGGCGCGGGCCATCGGGCGTTCCGACGACGACGCGAATCCGATCGACGTGGACGAACTTCGCGCGCTGCACCGTGACGTCGAGCCACACCGATCCGGTCTTCGCGACGAGCGACTGGCCGGGACCGACCGTCGCACGCGAGGCCTGATCGCTCGCGACCTCGACATCGAGCCACGGCCCGGTCGTCGCGACGACACGGTGCGCCCGGATCGCGGCGATGAAGCCGGCTTGATCGAACGGCTTGACCCGCGGATCGTCGGCGTAGACGTAGTTGCGCGCGGTGCCGTCGAGCACCCAATTGAGATCGTGGGTATCGCTGTTGCCGAGGGGCGCGTAGATGTGGCCGTGATCGAGGAACGTGTAGTAGTCGCGCACGGATTCATCGATCCGGCGGTCGGCTTTCAAGTTCGCGGCGCTGTAGCCGGCGAGCACTTCGATCGCATCGAACGACAGCGGGAACGGCGGCGGCCACGCAACGCCGTCCCAGTTCGTGTAGTCGAATAGTGCGGTCGCGCGAAATCGCGGGTGGTTGACTTGGATGATCGGGCTGCCGCTGAACTTGTGCGCGGCCTTGAACATGTCTTCGGTCTCGAGGGGCACGATCTCGTCGTCGGAAGGGCTGCCGCCGCGCTCCTTGTTGCGCTCGACCTTGACCGGATAGATCCCGAGGTGGAACTGATCGGAGGTCAGCTCGTTCGCCGGGACCGACACGACCGTGTTGTCGAGATGGAGCGCATGGATCTCGTCGTTGAGATCGCCGTTGACGTTGTGATCGGAGAGCCCGATGACTTGGATGCCGGCGGCGACCTGAGCGATCACGCGCTGCGGGTTCGGCACGGTCGAGTCGTTCGACGCGTGCGCATGAACGTGCAGATCGGCGGCGAGCGTGCCTTGCGGCGTGAACGCGCGCTCGAGCGGGATCGCGAGCTCGACCTTGCCGCGGCCCGCCGTCAGATCGACCGTGCCCTGCCAGAGCTCGTACTCGATGCCGCGCCACGCCCACACCTTGTACGCGCCGAACGGTATCGCCGGCGACGGATCGCAGGTATCGGCACCGACTGGAACCTCGGCGGTGCCGTTCGCGAGGATCAAGCCATCCCACGAGCCGAGCACGCCGGGCGCGATCTCGCACGCGGTCGCGCCTTGGCGCTGGTCGTAGAGATCGAGCGTGCCGATGTGAAGCGCTTGGCCATCGGCACCGAACAACAACACGCGCGCCGCGACCGGCTGGCCGTGATCGGTGACGTGTAGCGCCAAGACGGTCGACGCCGGTCCGGCCGGTTTCGGCGGCGCTGGGTGGCGGTGGCACGCGCCGAGTAGCCCGAGCAACGCGAGCGCCCGCATCACAAATGGAATTCGGCGCCGGCGACAACTGCCGCGCCGAGCTGAGGCTCGGTCCCGAGACCGTGCGAGAACCATCCGACCCCGACCGCGAGCTGTGCTTCGACGACGACCGCAACCGATGGCGACACCGACGCACGCATGCCGCCGCCGAGCGCGAGCGGGATCGTAAAGCCGGTGAGATCGTCGGCGTGGAACCGCACGTAGCTGATGCCGACCGATGCGTGGGCGAACGGCCAGAACTCGCCCTGGCCGTGGAAGTAGCGACGCACGCCGGCTTGCAGTTGGAGCTCGACGCCGTCGAGCGCACCGTGCTCGCACACGAAGTTGTTGTCGCGATCGCGGAAGCACGCCGCACCGCCGCCACCGAACGTGAACGCCGCGGCGCCGTCGAACCAGTCGCGATCTGAAAGTTGATAGAGATAGTGCCCGGCGAGCGCGAGCCCACCCGGCGTATCGCGGCCGCCGATCGCGAGTCCGACCGAGCCGCCGATCGCTTGCGACGTCATGTCGGGCGGCGCGACCGCAACCGGGGGGGCAGCCGGCGTCGCGTCGGCTGGAGCCGGCGTCGGATCGGCGAGCGCGACCCGAGAACCGCCGAGCGCGAGCGCGATGACGATCAGTCGCCGCGACACACCATCACCGATTGGCCGGTATCGCCGTGGCCGTCGCGCATCTTGCAGCCGTAACCGTCGCCGAGGAACGCGCAGTCAGAGTCTTGCGCGCATAGGAACTCGCACGCGCCGGTGCCTTGCTCGTCGGCGCAGGTCGCGCCGTTATCGCAGTCGAACTTGTTATCGCAGATCGTCGTGCAGAATCCGCCCGGCCAGTCCATGCCCGGCGGCAGGCACTCTTCGTCGCACTCGGACGACAGATCGCAACGCGCGCCGAGCGAGCGCGATACGTCGCTGCTCTGACACGCGACGAGCGTGGTCACGATCATCACCAGCACCCAACGCATGCGGCAGGACGCTACCGCGCGAGGCCCGAGCGCGCCAGTTACCGCGCGCGCCGGCGGCGACTTGCCCCCGCGGCATGAGCGAGCGCCGAGATCAACGCCTCGGCAGCGCGGGGCGAGACGCGCGCGGCTTCGATCAGCGGCTGCAGCGATGATTCGAGGTCCGCCGCTCCGCGCAACGGGCCAGCGGCGGCCCAGACGAGCTCGAGCGCGCGCTGCGCCGCGACTTCGCCGATCAACACGGCAAACTGCGGCGTCGCGATCGAGGCGAGACGCGCGAGCTCCCCGATCGAGTACGCGGCAAGTCGGCCGCCCCACAACAGCCAGTCGGCGAGCGCCTCCCACTCCGACGCGTCGACGATCGCAGCTTCCGGCGGCGCTTCCGGCACGCGAACGACGTTCGGTGCGACCGCCCCCTGATCGGGCGGCGTGATCACGACGTAGCGCTCGCTGCCGCGCTCGATCACGAGCATGCGCACGAACCGACGCTCGATCCGACCGCGTCGCCATTCGGCGCCGCTTCGGTCGCCGGCCGAGCCGCCGTCCTCGATTCGCGCCGCGCTCGTCCGCGCCGCGACGCAGCCATCGATCGTCGTCGCCGCGAAGCCATCGAGCGAGTGCCGGCGCAACCGGCCATCAGGCATGCGCAGCACGATCGCGGCGGGCTCGAGTTGGAGCTCGGCACGCGCCGGCTTCCACGGCACCGGGTCGCGATAGAGTGCGGTCCGGCCCACCCACTAAGGATAGCAGCGTCGATCGGGGTCGCTGCTACTTGGTTTTCGGGGCGGCCCGAGGTCCGCGCTTGCCCTTACCGGACGCGGCCTTGGCGTTCTCCGGCGGCACGGTCTTCTTCGACTGGAGCCGGCGAATCGCGCGTAACCGGAGCTGGCGGTCGAGCTTGGGCGTGAACACCTTCATCTCGACGTCTTGGAACGTGCCGTCGCGCAAGCTCGCATCTTCTTTGAGCAACACCGCGCGCAGCTGGTCGGGCGACTGCAGCGAGCGCAGCTTCGCGATCGTTGCGGTGTTGCGCAGCGCACGTGCGAGCCGGCCGAGGATCGGCAGGTGCAGACGGTCGTACTTGAGGCCGAGCAAAAAGAACAAGTACGTCGGGTTGCCGTCGGGCGCCCCGAACGCGATGCCCTCCCACGACCGACCGACGATGATAAACGGCCGGGCAATCTTGCCCTTGTCCTTCGCGCGCGTGTGTAGGAACGCCACACCGCCGTCCATCGCAGTCGACGACAGCGATTCGCGCTCGACCACCGCGCCAACAAACCACGGCTTGTCCGCGAGCCAGCCGTTGGTGTATGCGCGCGCCGCGAGCTCTTCGATCACGCCGATCGGCGTCTTCGCCCGCAGATTCGGGACGATCGCCTGATCCGGCAG
>CAZDGY010000519.1:0-5178 GCA_964504685.1 uncultured Kofleriaceae bacterium
ATCGTACCGCCGGAACCGCCACCGCCGCCGCCACGGTCGGCGCCCATCGCGGACGCACCACCGCCGCCACCACCCGAGGCGTCGATCGCACCGCTAGTGCTGATCGCGATCGAGCTCGTCGCGATGATCGCGATCGCGCCACCGCCTGGGCCGCCGGTTCCGCCCGCCGTGCCGCCACCTTGCCCGCCGCAGCCACCGGCGAGCGCGACCGCAGTCGTAGCGCTGGCCACTCCTCCGGTGCCGCCGTTGTTGTCTTGGTCACCGCCGTTGCCGCCCTTCGATGTATAGCTACCACCGCCTCCTCCGCCCGCGGCAGCTGCGGTCGGCACCGTTCCGGGATCGCAGGTCATCGGGTTCGCGCCGGGGCCGACGATGCCCAGGCCGCTATGGCTCGCGACGTCGATGACGCCGTCGACCTCGACGGTGTCTGCCAGCACGATCAGCGGCAGTGGGCCGTGCGCAGTCAACGTGTGGGTCGCGTCGAGCATGAACGTGCTGGCCGCGAGGACGCACGCAGTCGTCGTCGTGCCGGTGGCGAGCATCGCGCAGCTCGTCGTGCCGGGAAGCGCGTCCTGGACCGCGCCGGTGTCGATCGCGAGATCGCCGGTGACGTGGATCGTGCCGGACAAGCCGCCTTGGATGCACAGCTCGGTCGCGAACGGACCGCTGAAGCATTGCGGGCTATTGGGACCATCCGAGCCGACATCCCGGCTGATGTCTGGGTGGCCGTCGTCGCGCGAGCTCGCGTCACTCGCCGCAGTGTTGACCGTGAAGTCGCAACCCCACGAGCCGATCGCAAGCACGAACGCGCAGCAGGCCCTCACCACGTCCCATCATACGCCGTATTCGGCCGGTTCGGCGGCGGAGACTCCGCGCGGTGAACGGCGTTTTCCGACGGCTAGTAACGCGGGGACAAGCACGAGTGCGGTGAGCACACAGGCGATCTCGCCGATCAACGACGCGGTACCAAAGCCTCGGATCGCCAGGTTCTCGCTGACCAGCAGCGAGCCGTAACCGATGATGGTCGTCGACGAACATACGAACACCGCGCTCCCGCTCGTGCGCAACGTCTCGAGAGGATCGGGCACGGCTTCGGACTCGTGACGATGCGCGACGTTGATCGCGTAATCGATGCCGAGGCCGAGCGTGATCGGGAGTGCGACGAAGTCGAGGAAGTTCACTTTAAGCCCGAGCAGCGCACATGCCGCGACCATCAGCAGCGAGCCCGCTGCGGTCGCGACCAACACCGCGACGGTGCGGCGATTGCGTCCAACGAGCAACAGCACCATGACGACGAGCCCGATCGCCGCGATCGCGGTGACGATCGGCGCGTCGCGATCGATCGAGGTCAAGATATCCGCGAAGATCACGCTCGGTCCCGACGTCGTGACGGTTTCGCCGTCTTGCAGATCGAGCCGGCGGACCGCGTTCGCGAACGTGACCATGTCGTGGCCGTTCCAGTCGTCCATCCGGTCGGCTGGCCGAATCGACACCAAATAGCCGACCCGTCCGTCCTTCTCGGTGAGCACCTCGCGGATCGGTGGGGGCAAGCTCGCGATCGTGATCGGCGTCAGGTGATCCGGAGGGCGGAGCTCGGCCAGCTCGGCGCGCTCCTTGTCGTCGAGCGCCTCGAGTGCGTCGTCGTCGAGCAGGTTGCGGATCTCGTCGAGGACCGCGATCTTCTTGTCTTGGTGCTCGGGCACGACGTCGAGGATCGATTTGATGTCGCCGATCGCGCGTTGCGACTCCGGAACCTCGCGGTCGCGTTTGCGCAGCGCATCGACGATAGGGCGGACCTGATCGAGGCGATCGGCGGCGATGTACGTACGGCCGGAGTAACCGCGGCCAAATTTGTCGTCGGATAGCTTCATCCAATCGCGCGCCGCGACCGCGTCGGGACCTTCGGACCGCAAGTTCTTGCTGTCGTACTCGAACGGATCGTGCGCCACGTAGCGCGCCACGACGACCGCCGCGGCGATGCCGACCACGGTGCTGACCGCCAACACGGCTTTCGAGTTGCGAAAGCCGAGCAGCTTGACGAGGATCCTACCGACGAGCGGGTCGCCGGTATGGATCCGCGTGTCGCGCCCGAACCGCAGCATCAGCGCCGGCAGCAACAAGTACGTCGCGATCCAGCACAGCAACATTCCGATCGCGCCGATCACGGCGAAGTCGGCGAACCCCTTGAAGCTCGTCGCAGCGAGCGAACCGTATGCGATCGAAGCGCCGAGCGAAGCGACCGCGGTCGGGCGCAACGTACCGACGATCGCTTGGACCAGCGCTTCGTCGGTGTCGGACGTGCGCCGCTCTTCGAGATAGCGGGCGATCAACAAGATGCCGTAGTTGATGCCGTTGCCCGCGATGATCGCTCCGAGGAACGCGGTCGCGGCATTGAGGTGACCGACCGTGAGCGCGGCCGCGCCGAACGCTCCCGCGGTCGCGACCGCGATCGTGCCGACGAGCAGCACGAGCAACGTCGCGCTGCGGAAGTACAGCGCGAGCACGAGCGCGACGAGCAAGGTCGTCACGATGCTCGACAGCACGATGCCATTGAGGATCGCGTTGTGCTCGACCACCGAGGTCACGACGCTGCCGGTCAAGCCGATCTTCACTTGCGGGTGCTTCGCGATGATCCGCGCGCTGATGCCGTCGAGCTCGGTCAGCAACTTGTGGCCGAGCCCCGCATCGGTCGCGCGAAACGCGCCGCGGACCTCGAGCTTCGCAGTCAATCCGTCGCCGCTGACCATCGTCGGCCGATCGATCTTCGCTTCGGCGTCTTTGCGCTTCTTGCGCAGTCGGTCGAGCTCGGCTTTGTCTGCCGCGGCATCGTGATCTTCGAGATCGACGTACAGCGGATCGGCGGCGAGCTTCGCGTCGTGGATCCGCTTCTTCAGAGCGTCGCGCGCCGCTAGCAAATCGTCGAGCGGCGCGAGCAGCAGGCGATTCGCGTGCAGGAAGTCGCGCGTGATCGAGTCGTCGTCGTCGACGCGGTCGACGAGCTCGGGCGGGAGCTTGCGCATCTCGACCGCCATCTCGCTCGCGACCGCGGCGCGCTCCTCTTTTGTCCGAGCGGTGATCAAGACCAGCACCGTGTCCGGCGTCTTGACCCGCGCTTCGATCTTGCGCAGATCTTTCACCGCCGGGGCGTCTTGCGGCAGCAAGTACGAGAAATCGGCGTACAGCGGGAGATGGAACGCGATCAGGTAGAGCGCGGCCGCGACGACCGCGACGTGTGCCGCGATGATCGCGAGTGCGCGCCGCCGGCACCACGCGACGTAGCGTCGCGCGAGCGGCTCGGAGGATCGGTCGGGCACGCCGGAGTTCTATCCCGTTACCGTCGAGCCCGCTACCAGAGGACTTGCGTACGCTTGCCGCGGCCGGGGCGCTCCGGGCGGCTTCCGGTCCGGCGGTTCGATGCGTCTTGCTGGTCGCGCGAGGTGGCTTGCACCGCCGGCGCGAGCGCGAATGCTGCGATGTGCCCCGCGGACGGATGGTCGCGCTCGAGCCCAGCGACGGTCATCGCGGTGACTGGATCGACCGCGCGACCGTCGAGCCGGACTTCGAAGTGGAGGTGCGGGCCGGTCGCGTGTCCGGTCGAGCCGACCTCGCCGATCTGATCGCCGGCGGCGACGGTCGAGCCCTTGGTCGTCGTGATTCGCCGCAAATGACCGTAGCGCGTGAGCACACCACCGCCGTGGTCGATATAGACCACCTTGCCGTAGCCGCTCTGCCACGTCGCATAGACCACGGTGCCCGGACCGGCCGCCATCACGGTGGTGCCCGGTTTCGCGTGAAAGTCGGTGCCGTAGTGGAACCGGCGATCGTGATGGAATGGATCGTCCCGCCAGCCGTAGCCCGAGCTCTCGACTTTTTCGACCGGCGACACGGTCAGTATTCGCAGATCCGGAACCGGCAGCGGCAGGTATTGTGCGTACGCTTCGAGCCGGTCGTTCGCTTCGATCACGCCGTCGTGGATGATCACGCCGAGGCTCGCGAGTCGACTGCGCGTCGCGTCGACGTCGAAGTGAAAGTCGAGGTCGCCGAGCCAATGCGCCGCGCGCCCGAGGTTCACGAACCCGCTCGGCTCGGGAGTTGCGACTTCGATCGCCGTCGGCGCCTGCACTGCGACCGGCGCGACCGCACACGCGATCAGCGGGACGAACAACAGACTGCGGAGGAGCGGGGCGCGATCCATGAGCGAGCGGCGTGGCAAACACCAGTTTTTTGCACGAGGCCGTGCGAGGTCAATGTAGGCAACGCGGTTTTCATCTGCGCTTACTGAAGGTGTGCGGCTTCGCCGCGTCGTGCCCGGATCGGATTTTGAGAGCGGCACTAGTTATGTAAGATGCGCCGCCGATGACCACGCGCGCTCGTTGGATCACGATCTCGCTCGCGCTGCTCGGCGCAGGCGGGTTCGCGCTCGCTGTCGAAGGTGGCCAGTGGTGGACGGTCGCCGGCGTTCCGATCGGCCCGTTTGGCTCGGTGAATTGCTTCGACGGCGACTGTCGTCCGACGAACCTCGACTGGGTCGGCGGCAGCTCGCTCTGGCAGCGCTGCGCGACCGCCACGACCGCCGCGGGGCTGATCGCGATGGTGTTGTTGATCGCGATGGCGGGCACCGTCGCGGCGCGGCGGATTCCGCGTCAGCTCGCGAAGCTCGTCTTGGTCTCGATCGTCACCGCGGTCGGTGCGGGCGCCGCGTTCATCATCCAGTTGCCGGCGCTGCCGGGCACGTCGATCGATCGCGGCCTACCGACCTTTGCGATCGCGATCGTCGTCGGCGCGATCGCCGCGATTCGGCTGTTGCGCGCGAAGAACTAAACGACCTGCGCGGCGCGGGCGGCATCGATGTCGTCCAGCCTGAGCGCAGAACGCGCCATGCCGCGCAGCAACAAGAAGCCGAGTAGGGTCATCCCGGCGAGCGCCGGCATCACGAGCATCGACAGCGTCGTGTGGCCTTCGAGGTGGAGCGGCGCCTGGAGAAACACGCACATGTCGTAGGTGCCGTGGAAGGCCACCGCAAGCAGGTAGCCGCCGAGCAACCCGAGGCCCTTGCCGTCGAACCGTCGGCGCGCGGCGAGGGCTCCGATCATGCCGGTCCAGATAGCGTGGCCAGGCACGGCGAGCACCGCGCGCAGGATCCACACCTCTAGCTGGCCACCCGTCGATTGCTGGTGC
>CAZDGY010000520.1:0-5160 GCA_964504685.1 uncultured Kofleriaceae bacterium
TCCGACTACTATCTCGGGCTGTTCCTCGTCGGCGCGTACCAGGAGATCCTCGGCGACTTGCACAACCTGTTCGGCGATACGAACACGGTGCACGTCCAGCTCGGCCCCGACGGCGATTACGACGTCAAAGAAGTCGTCGCCGGCGATACGGTCAGCGAGGTCTTACAGTTCGTCGACTACTCGCCGGCCGATCTGCTCAACCGGATGCGCAACAACGTCGAGCAGGCGCTGCGCAAGAAGCTGATGACGATCGAAGAGAGCCGCACCCTGATGAATCGCTTTCGTCAGGGCATGCTGGGCTACACGTACCTCGATCGCGAGTAGCGACCGTCGTGACCTTCCGGCTCCGTCGCGCCACCCTCGCCGATGTTCCCGCGTTGCTCGTCCGGACCGCGGCGCTCAACGCTCACGAAGGCATCGCGGTCGATCGCGGTGCGCTCGAAGCGGCGTTGCGCGTGTTGCTCGCCGATCCGGATGTCGGTGGCGCGTGGCTGATCGAGGATGCCGCGAGCTCGCCGGTCGGTTACGTGATGGTGACGTTCGGCTTCGACCTGGAGTTTGCCGGCCGCGATGCGTGGCTCACCGAGATCTGGGTCGACGAAGCGGCTCGCGGTCTGGGCGCCGGTGCCGCCGCGCTCGCGCTGATCGACGCCGAAGTTCGAGCGCTCGGCGTGCGCGCGTTGCACCTGCAGGTGCGGCCGGACAATCCCGCGCGCCGACTGTACGAGCGTGCGGGCTTTGCCGCGACGCCGCGGATCGTGATGACGCGCAGGACCCGATGAGGCGGCCGTGCTGGATAATGATCGCGACGGCGTGCAGCGCGCCGGCCAAGCCGATCGCGCCGGTGCACCACGCGGTCGAAGGTCCCGCCCCAGCGACCGGGCCAACGCCTGCCCAGCTCGCCGCGAAGTTCTGCGACCGCGTCGACGCCCTGCGGGCCGCGAGCTGCGCGCAGATGTCGGCGTTCAAGCTCGACCACGCCGAGTGCGCGAGCCAGTCCGATACGTCGACGATGCACAATCGCAAGGCGGCTCGCTTCGTCGAAGGCTTCGAGCGCTGCGTCGTCGACTCGCCGAGCTGCGAAGCGACCGGGAGCTGTATCCAGCAACTCGCGTCCTACGACGAGACCCAAGATCTGCGCGGTTGTCAGGACCCCGCGGACGATCGCGCGGCCGGCATCAGATCCACCGAGTTCCAGCAGCGCAACGGCGCCGGCGTGACGCGCTTCGCCGCGGCGCAGTCGTCGAAGGACCGGCCGATCGAGATGTGCGGGATCGCCGGCGGTATCGATTGGCTCACCGTCGCGAGGTGCGACGACGGCTCACATCCGATCGTCGACCGCGACACCGCCGAGGCGTCGCGCGCCGGTAACGTCGGCGCCGGCGGCCGCTGCGGCTCGGTCATCGATCTCTACAAGGTCAAGTGCCCGGAGCGCAGCTACGACATCTACGTCGATGGCTACATCTG
The DNA here is from genome assembly GCA_964504685.1 of uncultured Kofleriaceae bacterium. Lineage (GTDB taxonomy): Bacteria > Myxococcota_A > Polyangia > Haliangiales > Haliangiaceae > JABFXX01. Next base: position 1,468 of record CAZDGY010000520.1, read on the forward strand.
CCCGATCCAGTAGAATCGATCGCGATGCGCCGGTTCGTTCTATTGCTGTTCGTCGTCGCGTGCAAGAAGTCGGCACCACCGCCGACGTGCAACCAGATCGTCGATCACGCGTTGGCGCTGATGGGCCAGGTCCAAGCGCAAGGACCGGCGAAGAACCACGAAGAAATGGACCTATCGAGCAAGAAGGCGATGATCCAGTTGTGCGTACAGCGCCACCTGACCGACGAGCAGGCGCACTGCATGTTCGAAGCGCCTTCGCTCGAAGTGCTCAATACCTGCCGGCCGATCCCAGCAGATGCCGCCGCGAAGGCGCGACTGCCGAACGTCGGTAGCGGAAGCGGCAGCGCAGCCAAGCCGGCGGGCTCGGGCTCGGCTCCGTAGGACGAGCCCGCGTGGTAAACCGCGTCGCATGAACGATGCGATCGTGCAGGTTCCGCACCCCATCAACGAACCGGTGTTGGGTTACGCGCCGGGCAGCCCCGAGCGCGCGACGCTCAAGGCCGCGCTCGCTGCGGTCGAACGCGAGGTGGTCGAGATCCCGTGCGTCGTCGGAGGCGAGCGGATTCGCACCGGAGTGATTCGCGAGATCTCGATGCCGCATCGCCACAAGCACGTGATCGCGCGGTTTCACGCCGCCGATCCTGACGTCGCCGAGCGCGCGATCAAGAGCTCGCTCGCCGCCCGGCGCGAATGGGCCGCGATGCGCTGGGAAGCGCGCGCCGCCGTGTTGTTGCGCGCCGCCGAGCTACTCGCCGGGCCGCATCGCGCGAAGGTCAACGCCGCGTCGATGGCCGGCCAATCGAAGACCGCGCATCAGGCCGAGATCGACGCCGCGTGCGAGCTGATCGATTTCTGGCGATTCAACGTGATGTTCGCGCAGCAGCTCTACCAGCAGCAGCCGATCAGCGGGCCCGGCATGTGGAACATGTCCGAGCTGCGGCCGCTCGAGGGCTTCGTGTTCGCGTTGACGCCGTTCAACTTCACGTCGATCGCCGGCAACCTGCCGACTGCGCCCGCGCTGATGGGCAACACCGTCGTGTGGAAGCCGGCCGAGGCGGCGCTGCTGTCTGCATGGCGGCTGTACGAGCTGCTCGAGGAAGCGGGCATTCCGCCCGGCGTCATCAACTTCATCCCGGGTCTCGCGCACGACAAGACCAACGTCATCCTCGATCACCCGGACTTCGCGGGCATGCACTTCACCGGCTCGACCGACGTGTTCCGCGCGATGTGGAAGCGCTGCGGCGATAACCTCGCGCGCTACAAGGCGTACCCGCGCCTCGTCGGCGAGACCGGCGGCAAAGACTTCATCCTCGCGCACCCGTCGGCCGATCCTCGCGCGCTCGCGACCGCGATCGTGCGCGGCGGCTACGAGTATCAAGGCCAGAAGTGCTCGGCCGCGTCGCGGATCTACGTCGCGCAATCGGTGTGGGCGCAGATGAAAGACGAGCTGGTCTCGACGATCGAAGGCATCAAGCAAGGTGACGTCGCGAACTTCTCGAACTTCATGGGCGCGGTGATCAAGAAGGGCGCGTTCGACAAGCACGCCGCCGCGATCGCCGAGGCCAAGGGCACGACCGGGATGAAGGTCATCGCCGGCGGCGGCTGCGACGATCGCGAAGGCTACTTCGTCCGGCCGACGCTGATCACGACCGACGATCCGAACGTGCGTCTGATGAAGGAGGAGCTGTTCGGGCCGATCGTCACGCTCCATGTCTATCCGGATCGCGCGTGGGGCGAGACGCTCGAGCTGGTCGATCGCACGTCGCCGTACGCGCTGACCGGCGCGGTGTTCGCGCGCGATCGCGCGGCGATCATGGAGGCGCAGGCTGCGCTGCGCGATGCCGCCGGCAACTTCTACATCAACGATAAGCCGACCGGCGCGGTGGTCGGCCAGCAACCGTTCGGCGGCGCGCGCGCGTCGGGCACCGATGACAAGGCCGGCTCGGCGCTGAACCTCCTGCGGTTCGCGTCGGCGCGGACGATCAAGGAGACGTTCTCGCCCCCGACCGACTATCGCTACGCCTTCCACAGCGCTGACTGAGCGCCGTTCATAGGTCGCAGCTACGGGAAATCGTACGTCTCAGCGCTGTCGCAGCGAAGTCGCATCTTCCGCCAGCTGATCCGGCGACTTACGGTCCCCCACGATGAATCGCAAGCTCATTGCAGCGGTCGGGGTCTGTGTCGTCGCGTTCGGCGTCTGGTTCTTCGGCTTCCATCGCCGAGGCGATGGCGATGTGGCGGCCACCGGTAGCGGCTCCGGCCGCACGGGCGAGATCAAGCTCGATAGCGCAAAGGCACACGACACCGCCGCGCCACGTGGCATGGCACCGCGCTGGGAGCTCGACATCGATCCCGAAGGCCCGCTGCGGCTCGAAGGTCAGGTCATCGGGCCCGACGGCCAGGGTGTCGGCGACGCCGAAGTCTCGCTCGACAGCGTGCCGAAGCGCACGACGAAGACCGAGGGCGATGGCAGCTTCGCGTTCGACAAGTTGGTCGGCCGCAACTATTCGGTGTCGGCCGAGCACGCGGACATGGTCGGCGGCCCGGTCGAGATCAAGCTCGCCGCGTCGAGCGATCCGGTCGTCGTGCGGTTGGTCAAAGGTGCGGGCGTCACGATCACGGTCAGCGATGAAGGCGGCAAACCGATCGCCGGCGCCGACGTCGAGGTCGATGGGAAGAAAGAGCACGCGGTGAAGACCGGCGACGACGGGATCGCGACGATCTCCCCCGTGCACTCCGGTTGGTTCGGCGCGTCGGCGACCGCGCCCGGCTACGCGCCCGGCCAGGCCTTCGGCACGATCGCGAGCCACGGCACGGGCCACGCCGCGATCAAGTTGCACAAAGGCGTCGCGATCGCCGGGCGGGTGATCGACGAAGCCGGCAAGCCGATCGGCAAGGCTCACGTCACGGTCGCCGGCATCTTCGGCGACTCGGCCGGCGATGACGTCGTCACCGATCCGAAGGGCCAGTTTTCGATCATCGCAGCGTCTGCAGGTACGCGCGCGCTGTCGGTCACCGACGGCGAGCATGCACCGGCGAAGTCATCGCCGATCACGGTTGGAGATCGGCCAGTCACCGGCGTCGAGATCACGATGCAAGCCGGTGGAGTGGTCGCCGGTCGTGTGATCGACACCGACGGCTCCCCGGTTCCATTCGCGACCGTGCGGGTCTCGAGCGGCGGCGGCCAGATGATGTGGGCGGGCGCAGCGCGGCAAGCGACGACCGATCGCGCCGGCACGTTCGCGCTGCGCGGCCTCGCGCGCACGAAGCTGACCGCTCGAGCGGAGTCCGACCTCGCGGCGAGCAAGGTCGTCGACGTCGATCTGCACGACACCGCCGAACGCAAAGGCCTCGAGCTGACGTTGGACGTACGCGGCACGATCAGCGGCGTCGTCATCGACGAGACCGGCCAGCCGGTCGGCGAGGTCCAGGTCAACGCGTTCCCCGACCTGCTCGCCGACGGCCCCGCCGAAGCCCAGGCGCTCGCCGGCATGTCTTCGGCCCACACCGATGGCGCCGGCGCATTCACGATCCGCGGCTTGCCCGACGGAGCGTACAAGCTGTGGGCGTCGCGTAGCGAAGGGCGCGATCGCGGCTGGGGCGAGACCGGCACGAAGGCAAAGGCGGGCGAACGCGACGTCAAGATCACGCTGGCAGCCCCGGGATCGATCACTGGCACGATCGTGATCTCGA
>CAZDGY010000521.1:0-5157 GCA_964504685.1 uncultured Kofleriaceae bacterium
GGAGTCGAACTTCGCGGCGTGGTTCACCGTCGGTGCGCAGCCGACCACCGGCACGCTCGCCAGCGCACAGTGGACCCGCCAGATCGCCGGGACCAACTATGTGAGCAACTGGTCGTTCATCCTTCCGCCGGGAATGCAGGCGTTCGCGTTCCCCAAGCTGCCATCGCCGTACGACAAAGCGCTTCCTACCCAAACCGATTTCATCGATCAGTACAGCATCAGTCAATTCTTGGTGCCGAGCCTGGCCGACTACGACGCGCTCCGCGCGATGCCGGAGAGCATCGTCGAGTGTCTGCCGTGTGCGACCGCGCAAGGCATCTTCGATCGCGTCGTAATGAACGTCGACTCTCGTAACTTCGAGGACTAACTGATGACGATTAAACTCACGACGCTATGTAGCCTCGCCCTGGCTTGGGGCTGTGGCTCGGTCAAGACCGGTGACCTACCCGACGGCGGCGGCGGCGGTGGTGGCGGCGCCGACGCGAGCATGCTCGGCACGGCCACGGTCACGACCAAGACGCATACGCCGGGATTCGGCGCAGCTGGGGCGACGCAGGCCAACGTGCCGGTGATCTCGCTGTTGCCCAACGGCGAGATGGCCGACATGAAGCTATCCGACGCGAACGGCAACGCGACGGTCAACGTCTATCCGGGTGGCTCGGTCACCGCGGTCTACGCGCACAAGGCGCCTGATCAGGGCACCGACTTCGCGACATACTTCGGCGTCAAGCCGAGCGACGAGCTGACGTTTGGACAGGCGTTCGTCGATTCGACCGTGGTCGGCACGATGACGCTGAGTTGGACCGCGGTCGTCGGCGCTTCGTATTACCTCGTCGGCTACCCGTGCGGTAACGACGTGTTCGTCGGCACCAACTCGATCGTGATCACCGAGACCGCCAGCTGCCACCAGAGCAGCATGGAGCTCCAGGTCACCGCGGTCGCCTCCAACGGCGTCCCGATGGCGGTGCTGTCGACGTTCGCGACGTTCGCGAATGGTGGGTCCCAGAACATCGGCACGCCGACCGCCGCCGGCCTCGCTCACACGATGACGGTCAGCTTCACTGGTCTCCCATCCGCGGTTACGTATGTCAGCTTCAGCGCCCAGGTCGTGCTCAACCAAGGGCTCCTCGGTTTTGTGGCAGGGAACAGCGGACAACCGACCGGCGGAGCGTTCTCCGGATCACTCTCGCCCTGGGCCCAGTTCAGCGGAGACCGCGTGGTCGCGCAGCTCGACCTCGAAGAAAACACCGATAACGAAGAAATCCAGATCTTCGACGGGTTCTCGACCGGCAACCTATCGTGGACGGTCGCGGCGCCGCCGGCGATCCCCGAGCTGCCTTTCAACGCAGCTCTGGTCAGCGGTTCGGCGCAGTGGGCAGCGTGGTCGACGATCGGCGCGCAGCCTACAACCGGAGCGCTCGTGACCACGCGGTCGTTACGAACCATCAGCGGTACGCAGTACCCTATCAACTGGACGTTCATCGTTCCGCCCGGGATGGAGCAGTTTGGATTCCCGAAGCTCCCCGCGCCGTACGACAAGCTGATGCCGACGCTTACCGACATCGCGAACGGCTCGAGCATCACCCCGTTCTTGATCCCGAGCGTCACCGACTACGACGCGCTGCGCGGGATGCCGGAGAGCGTCGTCACCTGCTTGACGTGCTCGGTCGCGCAGGGCGTGTTCCCGCGCATCGTGCTGAACCAAGTCTTCCTCTAGGGTTCGCGCTGACGCGGCGAGGGATCGTCGATTTCGCCTGAGGTCGCGGACGTCAGCTCCGACGTGATCGGCGGGGCCGGCGTCCATCTCGGGCTCGCGAACCGCGGCGTGCCCGGCGGATCGGTGAGCAGCTCGCTCGCGAGCGCGACCACTTCGCCCGCGGTGGGCCGGAGCTCGGCTTGCGCGGTGGTCATCCTGGCGATCAGCCGAGCGAGCGAGCGCGGGGTGCTCGGCGGCGGCAGCTCGTTCGCAGCGGGGAACCGGCCGAGCAGCGACCGAAACGCGATCACGCCGAGCGCGTAGACATCGACGCGACCATCGTGTGCGCGACCGCGCTCGGGCGCGGCGTACACGCCGGTGTCGGCGGGCGCGCCCCAGTCGGCGATGCACACGGGGAACGGCAGCTCGCCGGTCGACAGCGTGATGCTGCGCAGCGCGAGCGCGCCGTGGATCACGCCGCGATCGTGCGCATAATCGAGAACCGTCGCGATCTCGCGGACCAGCGCGGAGAGCTCGCGCGGCTCGAGCGTGCGCTTCGCGATGACATCGTAGAGCGGCATCCCGTTCGGGATCTCGGTCGCCCGCCACGACCGGCCGTCGTGCACGCCGCGCGCGAGAATCGCCGCGACGCCAGGATGCGACTCGATCGCGCGCAGTGCGGGGCCGTCGCCGGTGGTGAAGTCGACGATCGCGTGACGGCCCTTGCGGTCGACAGCGCGATAGCCCCCGCCCGGCGCCGACGCGAGCACTCGCAGGTCACCGATCAGGGCGCCGATCGCGAGCTCTGGCCGATGGAACCTGGACACGTCGGGCCCTCATTAGCATCCAATAGAGCGCGCCCGAGAGCCCGAAACCAACGAACCATGACCAGTTGTAGAGCGGACGCATCGGTTCCCAAAACACACCGAGCAACGCGACGACCGTGCCCGCTAACGTCGCGAAGATCGCTGCGAAGTTCCAACCGCGGTTGTAGCGATATGCACCATCGGTGACGTAGAGCGATTTCAGATCGAGCGTGGTTTTACGTAGGATCCAGTAGTCGACGATCAACACGCCGGCGATCGAGCCGAGCGATCCCGAGTAACCGACGAGCCAGCCGATGATGTAGCTGTTCGCGTCCTTGAGGATCTCCCACGGGAACATGCAGATGCCGATGATCCCGGTGATCAGGCCCCCGCGCTTGAAGTCGATGTGCTTGGGGAACGCGTTCGCGAAGTCGTTCGCCGGCGACACCACGTTCGCGGCGATGTTGACCGCGAGCGTCGCGATCACGATCGTGAACATCGCGATGCCGACGACGAGCCGGCTGCCGAACATCGCGCCGAGCGCGATCGGGTCCGCGATCGCGTGGCCGTAGATCAGGATCGTCGCCGAGGTGATCGTGATGCCCATCGCGGCGAACACGGTCATCGTCGTCGGTAGCGCGACGACCTGGCCGATCGCCTGCTCGCGCTGCGACCGCCCGAACCGCGTGAAGTCCGGCATGTTGAGCGACAGCGTCGACCAGAACCCGATCGTCGCGGTCAGCGCTGGGATGAACACCGTCCACGCGGTCGAGTCCGGCGCATCCTTCGGCGCGACGAACGACGTGCGCTCGAGCAGTGGGCCGAGGCCACCGGCGCCGTTGATCGCCCATGCGACGAGCGCCGCGGTCATCACGAGCACGAACGGCGCGGCGAACCGCTCGACTCGGCGCAGCACGTCCATGCCGCGGAAGATGATGAGGATGTTGAGGCCCCAGAACAGCGCGAACGCGATCCACTGCGTCGTCGGATAGCCGTTGAAGTCGCCGAGATAATGCGTCCAGTCCGAATCGATCGACGTGAAGAACGCCTGCAGCGCGGCGCCGCCGATCCACGTGTTGATGCCGAACCAGCCGCACGCGATCAGCGCGCGCATCAACGCCGGCACGTTCGAGCCCTTCGTGCCGTAGGCGGCACGGGCAAAGACCGGGAACGGGATGCCGTACTTCGTGCCGGGATGCGAGTTGAGCAAGATCGGCGCGAGCACGATCAGGTTGCCGAGCAAGATCGTCGCGAGCGCCTGCCACCACGCCATGCCCTTGTCGATCAGGTCCGACGCCATCTTGTAGGTCGGAATGCAATGCGCCATCGAGATCCACAGCGCGCTGTAGTCCCAGGTCGACCAGGTCCGGCGCGCGACCGCGACCGGCGCGAGATCTTGGCTGTACAGCGGCGAGCCGACGAGCGCTTCGGGCGCGGACAGCTCGACCCGGCCGTCGGGGTAGTGGATCTCGTCGCTCGCGGACATCGAGGGGCGCGAACCTACAACAACTCTCGGTCCGGCGTAGGCGTAAGCGTAAGCGTAGGCGTAGGCGACTCGTGCAATCATCCGCGTCGGCGATGCCAGCCGTCGAGAAAAAGAAGATCGCGCTCGGCCCCGAGCATGACGAGAAGCTCCGAGACGCTGTGCGCGATGTCCTGCGGCAGCTCGGCGCAAGTCAGGTGCGCCATGATTGGGGCGTCGCGGGATCTCAGGAGCTCAGCGCGCTCGAGGTCGACCTTGGCGACCAGCGCGTGTTGTTCGAGGCGGAGACGTATATGGGCCTGTCGATCACGGGTCCAGCCGATCTAGTGGACCGGATCGCCGAGCGGATCAACGAGAGTCGGCGGCGATAGAAACGCCGGATTCGCTTACGCCTACGCCGGATCGAGCGGGCTCAGACCGGCTCGGCCGGCACGCGAGGCGCATCCTCGGCCTCGGGGTCGCGCTTCTTGCGGGTCAGCGGATGCAGCACGAGGTAGGTGACCGGCGTCGTGAACAGCGTGAGCAGCTGAGACATCGACAACCCGCCGATGATCGCGATGCCGAGCGGCCGGCGCAGCTCGATGCCGGTGCCGTTGCCGAGCACGAGCGGCAGCGCGCCGAGCAGCGCGGCGAGCGTCGTCATCAAGATCGGGCGGAACCGCAGTCGTGCCGCGTCGTAGATCGCGTCGACCGGGCCACGCCCCTTCTTTTCCTGCTCGAGCGCGAAGTCGACCATGAGGATCGCGTTCTTCTTGACGATGCCGATCAACAGGATGATGCCGATCATCGACATCGTCGACAGCTCGGTGTTCGTGTACCAGAGCGCGAGCAGCGCGCCGGCGCCGGCAGAGAAGATCGTCGAGAGGATCGTGATCGGTTGGACGTAGCTCTCGTACAGGATGCCGAGCACGAGATAAACGACGACCAGCGTGATGCCGAACAAGATCGGCAGCGTCTTGAACGAATCCTTCGCCGCTTGCGCCGTGCCGCTCGGCGCGCCGTGCATCGAGGGCGGCATGCCGAGCTTGAGGGTGGCCGCTTCGATCGCAGTGACCGCCTGGCCGAGCGCATACCCGGGCGCGAGGTTGAACGAGATCGCAGAGGCCGGGAACTGGCTCTGGTGACCTACCGACAACGGCACGCGCGTCTTCACGATCGATGCGATCTGGGTT
>CAZDGY010000522.1:0-5151 GCA_964504685.1 uncultured Kofleriaceae bacterium
GCCGAGTGCGCCGGGATGGAGCAGCTTGACCGCCGCGTCGTTGCCGTCGGGGGTGCGCGCTTCGTAGACCTCGCCCATGCCGCCGCGACCGATCAGTACGCCGAGCTTGAACGAGCCGACGTTCTGGTCGGTAAATCGCCCCGGTCCGCCGATCTTGAGCGCGCGATCGAGCTCGGCCCGCGCTTCGGCGAGCAGCGCCTCGCGTTGCGCCACACCGCGCACCGCTTGTTCGAGCTTCTGGACCGCATCGAGCGTGACGCGTTGGCTGACCCGACCGGTATAGAACGCGATGAAGTACAAGAACTCGACGACGAGCAGCACCGCGGTTTGCTCGAAGGTCTTGAGCCCCGACATGTTGACGATGCCGCGATCGACGAGCAGCCCGGTCGCGATGCCGCCGCCGAGCACGAGGTGGAGCAGCGCCACGACGATGTACATCCCGGTCGTCACCCGCCCGTTCGAGCCGAGGCTGAAGAAGTAGATGCCGTAGACGATCATCGCGGCCACCGGCGAGCCCGCGCCCCAGTAGTAGACGCCGCCGTACGAGCCGAACGCGATGACGATCGCCGGCCCGAGCACGCGGCGGGGCCCGTACGTCGCGGGATCGCGAGTGACTTGCAGCATCCACACCGCGCCGATCATCGTCACGATGCATCCGAGCACCACGACGCGGAACGCGATCGGATCACCGCTCGTGGTGCACGCACCGATCAAGCCGGCGAGGCACGTGAAGATCGCGACCTTGAGAAACACCTGCGTGCGCGCGATCTCTTCGAGGCGCATTGCCTCGACCGGCGACGCGGTCATCGAAAACTTCGTCTGATGCGAATCGGTCGATGCGCGGCGGCGCGGCAGGTCGGCGGTCGCCTGCGCGTGCAGATCCGCCACCGCCGGCATCACCGTGGCGGTCGGCGCGGGCTAGGCATCGTTGGCGGGCTCGAAGTCGTCGCCTTCGGTATCGCCGTCGAGCTCGCCATCTACGCGATGCTGTGGCCCGAGATCGACCGTCGGACGGTCGTCATCCCCTGGGTACCTTACGGCCACCGAAAAAGCATATGCCCCGGCGTCAGCGAGGGCCAGAACCACTCTACGGGCAGTCGGCGATCGGGATGCAGTAGCCGCTCCAGCAGCCGTCGAACACGCCCGGCTTGGTGTCGGCCGGACACATTGGCGGCGCGATATTGCACCGGACCCCGCTCGCGTCGCACGTACCCGGGTCGCCCGGTCCGCAGTCGCTCTGCGGGATGCAGTACCCGGTGTAGCAGTCGTCGGCGATGCCGGCGACCGTGCCGCTCGGGCAGATCGGCTCGGGGCCGGCGCAAGACACGATGCCGGTGCACGCGCCCGGGCCGGTGCCCGTCGCAGATTGCTCGTCGGCGCAGCTCTCGAAGCTCCAGCTCGGGTTCGGCCCGTTCGCGCCGGACTCGTGGAACGTCGCGACGCAATCGTCGCGCTCCGAGCATCCATACGCGTCGAGGGTCGAGCACGCACTGGTATCGCCGTTGTAGGGCGCGATCGCGTCGCACAGCCAGAAGCTCGTGCCCGCCGGCGTGCTGGCGTAGGTCACGTGGCAATCGGCGGTGATCAGGCACGCTTCTTCGACGAGCCCGCTGCACTCGCTCGTGCATTGCGCCCAATCCGGGGCGGCGCTACCCGAGCCGACATCGAGGGGAAACGTCTCGCACTGATTCGTGAACGGGTCGATCACGTTCTCCGTCGGTCCACCTTGTGCTTGGTCATCACCGCTGCCGGTGTAGAGCGAGCACGCGGAGGTCAGCGCGAGGATGGCGACCCGTGATCTCATAGTCGCCCGGGGGTCTCGCAGTAGGCGAACGTCTCGGTCGCGCACGTGCAGCCGTGCTCGTCGCACGTGCAGTTCGTGCCCGTGTAGACCGCTTCGCAGTCGGTGCGCGCGGTGCAGGTCGCCTCGTCGGTGATCGTCGCGCACGCCACGGCCGGGACTTCGGGCGCGCAGCTCGCGAAGCTCGTGGTCGGGACTTGGGTCATGGTGGAGTCGAGGAACGTCGCGGTGCAGTCGTCGCGCGTCGAGCAGTCCTGCGCGCCGAGCGTGGCGCATGCCCCGTTGGCAGCGCCCGCGACCGCGACCGCATCGCACGTCCAGAAGGTCGTGCCCACGTCGTTGGTCTGGTAGGTCGCGTGGCAGCCGGTCGTGGTCAAGCACGCTTGCTCCGCGAGCGCGGTGCAGGCGCTATCGCACTGCGCCCAGCCCGGGATCAGCTGACCGCTGCCAGCGCCCTGATCGGGGCACGGTTCGCACGCGCACCCACCGCCGCCGATCGTGAACGAGTCACACTGATTCGTCGACGGATCGATCAGCATCTCCACGTCGATGGGCGTCTTGGCGACCGCGCACATGGCGTCGCTGCCGCCGCCGCCGCTACCGGAGTAGAGCGAGCACGCCGACGTCACGGCGAGCAACGCCAGGAGCGCCTTCACATGCCACCTGCCGATTCGCAGCGCGCGAACGTCTCGGACTCGCACGTGCAGTTGCCGCTCTCGTCACACGTGCAGTTCACGCCGGTGAAGACCGACGCGCAGTCGCTGCGCGCGTCGCACGCGGCCTGGGTGGTCAGCGTCGTGCAGTCCGGGGTCGGGCACGCGGCGTCGGGGATGCAGTAGCCGCTCCAGCACCCGTCGAGGATGCCCGGCGTGGTGTTCGGCGGGCACTCAGGCGGCGCCATCGCGCACATCGGGCCGCTGCTCGTGCAAGTGCCGGGGTCGCCCGGCCCGCAGTCCGCGGTCGGGATGCAGTAGCCGCTCCAGCACCCGTCGAGGATGCCGGGCACGGTGTTGACCGGGCACTCAGGCGGCGCCATCGAGCACATCGGCCCGGTGCTCGTGCAGGTGCCGGGGTCGCTGCCGTTGGGCACGCACAGGTTCGAGCAGGTCGTGCTGCCGTCGCTTTGCATCGCGCAGACCTGCGTGCAGTCGTAGCCGGTCGGGCACGACAGATCTTCGCCGCACACTTGGTCGGGCACGCACACCGCGGAACAATTGCCGCACGGCGTCTTGGGGTCGGTGCCGTTGCCGGCTTCGCACAGCGAGCATTGCTCGGCGCAGTGCGATCCGGCGGCGCACGTTCCGTCGGCGCCGCAGGTCGTCGGGTTTTCAGCGGCGCACGACTCGAAGGTCGTGGTCGATCCGTCGCTGGCGTAGATCGAGATGCAGTTGTCGTGATCGGAGCAGTCCTGCGAGCCGAGCCCGTCGCATGCGGTCTCGATCGGGCCGTTCGGTGCGACCGCTTCGCATTCCCAGTACGACGTGCCGCCATCGATGGCCGATTGGTCGATGAAGAACGCGTGACAGCCGCCGGCCGCTTCGCAGCTTGTCTGATCGAGCCCGTTGCATCCGCTCGAGCACTGAGCCCAGTCGGCGGGGGGTTGCACCGGCGGACTTTCGTAGCAGGGCCCGCACGCGTTGTCGCAGCCACCGCCGCCGCCGCCGGAGAACGACTCGCACGTTCCGGTGTCGGGGTTGATCACGCTCTCCTCCGATTGGGCGAGCGCGCCGCCGGTCGGGGCGTTGCAGACGTCATCGCCACCACCCGGCCAATAGAGGCTACAGCCACCGAGAAAAGCGCATAGGACGGCTAGCCTCATCTTCATGGCGGTTGGCTTCAGCAAGCCGCGCGCCACCGGATTTGGTGGTGCAAGTGCCCGATCGCGCTCGGCAACCCGGTGTTCCGCCTCGGAAATCTGAGTGCGATCGCGCCTCGATCTACTTGGTTTTCGGCGCCCCCGCGCCTTGTGCCCGATCGCGGCCCCTCATTAGATCCGCTCCGTGCGCGGTTCCTTTCATCCCTGGCTCGCCTTCGTCTGCTTCTTCAAGATCTTGTTCGGACGCCAGGTGCCGGCCGAGATCGCCGAGCTGCTGCCGGAAACCGCGAAACCGAAAGCACTCCCGGCCGCCAAGCCGGAGATCACCAAGCCCGAAGCCAAGCCCGAGCCGAAACCGGATCCGGTAAGAGCGGCGAAACAATCCGCGACGCAGCATCAGCGCGATGGCGCACTCGCGTTGCTCGCCTTGCTTCAGCGCGAGGGCCGACTCGTCGACTTCGCGCGCGATTCGGTCGACGGCGCGAGCGATGCCGATATCGGTGCCGCCGCGCGCGAGGTGCATCGCGGTTGTCGCAAGGTGCTCGACCAACACGTCACGCTCGAGCCGGTCATGCCCGGCGAAGACGACGCGAAGGTCACCGTACCGAAAGGCTTCGACCCGGCCGAGATCCGGCTGATCGGCGAGGCGAAGGGCGAGCCACCGTTCGTAGGCACGCTGCGCCATCACGGCTGGCGCGCAGTCGACACCAAGTTGCCGACGCTCGCCGAAGGCGTCGATCGCGCGGTGATCGCGCCGGCGGAAGTCGAGGTATGACGCGCGTCCTCGGCATCGACCTCGGCACGACGAACTCCGCGCTCGCGGTCGCCGATGACGAGCATGCCGCGCAAGCGCACGACATCGCGCAAGTGGTCGGGCCCGGCGAGGTCGCGGCGCGGCCAACGCTGCCGTCTTTCTTGTTGTTGCCGACCGAGCACGAAGTCCCGGCCGCGCAACTCCAGCTGCCGTGGTCCGGCAAGTTGCGTTATGCGGTCGGCACGTTCGCGCGCGAACGCGGCGCCGAGCTGCCGCATCGGCTCGTCGCATCGGCGAAGTCGTGGCTGTGCAACTCGGCGATCGATCGCACCGCGCAAGTGCTGCCGTTCCGCGGGGCGCAACGCGAGCTCGAAGCGGCGATGGCCGACGGCGAGCGCGTCTCGCCGGTCAACGCGTCGGCGCGCTACCTCGCGCATCTGCGCGCGGCGTGGGACGACGAGCACGAGGACGAGCCGGCCGACGAGCAAGACGTGCTCGTCACCGTACCGGCGAGCTTCGATCCGGTCGCGCGCGAGCTGACGGTGGTCGCGGCGCGCGAAGCCGGATTCGCGAACGTGACGCTGCTCGAAGAGCCACAAGCGGCGTTCTACGCGTACCTTGCAGCGCGCGGCGAGAAGTGGCGCGACGACCTCAAGCCGGGCGATGTCGTGCTCGTATGCGACGTCGGCGGCGGCACCACCGACTTCTCGCTGATCGAGGTTGCGGACGACGGCGGCGCGCTCGCGCTCGTGGGCATCGCGGTCGGCGATCACATCTTGC
>CAZDGY010000523.1:0-5147 GCA_964504685.1 uncultured Kofleriaceae bacterium
CGGCGTCGCAGATCGAGGGCGGTCAACAGCGAAGGCATGTCCGGCCAGCGCGCCGCCGGATCGATCGCGAGGCCGCGGCGCAATGCGCGTACGACCCACGCCGGAACCGGACGAGCGCCCTCGATGCACGGCGACGTTTTCATCCGTTCGCGAATCGCGAGCACGCTCGTGCCTGGAAACGGCCGGACACCGAGCAGCGCTTCCCACACGGTCGCCGAGAACGCGAACACGTCGACACGAGCGTCGAGCGCAGGCTGCGCGTCGAGCTGTTCGGGCGCCATATAAGCCGGCGTGCCGATCGCAACGCCGGTGGCGGTGAGCTCGACCGACGCGGCCTCCGGCTTCGCCGGGCGGTTGCCGTCCGACTCTTCGATCATCCGCGCGACGCCGAAGTCGGTGACGATCACGCGCGATATGGCGCCGCGATCGAGCTCGACGAGTACGTTGTCGGGCTTGAAGTCTCGATGGATCACGCCCGCTTTGTGGGCCGCGGCGAGTCCGCGACCGGCGCGCAGATAGAGATCGAGCGCGACCCGCCAGCGCGGCGATGTACGCGCGAGATATTCGCGAGCAGTCTCCCCGTGGACGCGCTCCATCGCGACGAACACGGTGTCTTCGATGTTGCCGATGTCATAGACCGCGATCACCGCGGGGTCGACGACCTTCGCGATCAGCTGCGATTCGCGGCGCAGCCGATCGGTGAGCTCGGTCGCGATCGCCGCGAGCTCCGGACGCATGACCTTGAGCGCGATCGCGCGGTCGAGCTCCGTGTCGTGCGCGGCGTAGACCTTGCCCATGCCACCGACGCCGAGCAATGGGCCGACGCGATAGCGGCCGATCATCGTGCCTTCGGGCAGTGCTTCGGAACCCGACCCCGCGAGCACTTCGAGCGGCGTAACCGCGCCGGCGATCGACACCGGCGTTCCGATCGCGACCGCTCGGACGACCGCGACCAAGAGCGCACGGCAGGACTGGCAGCCGTCGAGATGGTTCGAGATCGTTCGCGATTCCACCGCGGGTAGCTCGTGGTGGACGTGCGCGATCAGCGTGTCGTCTGATGGGCAGCTCGTCGGAATCACCGGTCTCCAGACCGGGAATTGTATGCCGCGGTTAAGCCGACGGATGTAACCTCGATGTGCATGGTGAGTGACCTGGCTCGGGTCACGCTGAGCGAGCCTCGCGCCCATGAGCAAGCTCGGCTTCATCGCGATCGCGGCGGTTTGCGCGTGTTCCACGTCGCATCACGCGACGAGCGACGGCGGCAGCGACGGCCAACCCAGCGAAGACGCGGGCATTCCGACCGCGAGCTTGTTTGTGGCGACCGATGGCAACGACGCGTGGAGCGGCACGTCGCCGACGCCGAACAGCGCGGGCACGGATGGGCCGCTGCTCACGCTCGATGGTGCACGCCGCGCCGCCGCGGTGTGGAAGACCGCTCACCCCGGTGATGTAACCGTGATGTTCCGCGCCGGAACCTATTTCCTCGACGCTGCGGTCGCGTTCTCGGCCAGCGACTCCGGTTCCGCCGCCCAACAAATCATCTACACGAACTATCCGGGCGAAACGCCGGTGATCAGCGGCGGCAAGCTCGTGACCGGATGGACACAAAGCGCCGGCAACACGTGGACCACGCCGATCGATCCCGCTGCATACCAATACTTCGAGCAGCTCTACGTCAACGGCACGCGGCGACTGCGACCGACGACCACGCCGAGCAGCTACCTGTACAACGCCGGGCCGGTGTTAGTCGACACCCAGAGCGCGGCGTGTTCGGTCGCGAGCGGCACGCAATGGGAATGCTTCGACCGCTTCCAGTTCAACGGCACCGACATGAACCCGAGCTGGCGCAACCTCACCGACATCGTGGTCGATGATTTCGAGAACTGGACGGTCGCCAAGCTTCACGTCGCCTCGGTCGATGCGGTCGCGCACATCGCGTACCTCACCGGCACCACGACGCAGAGCGCGACTTATGGATTCCTGCCGGGCCACCGCTATCTCGTCGAGAACGTGCCCGATGCGTTGAATCAACCGGGCCAGTTCTATCTCGATCGCTCGGCCACGCCGTGGCTCCTGAGCTATCTCCCGACGAGCGACGACGGCTCGCCCGCGACTGCCGAGATCATCGCCCCGCAGCTCGAGCAGCTCGTCACCGCGCAGGATCTCGCGTTCGTCACGTTCCGCGGGCTGACGTTCGCGCATACGAGTTGGACCGTGCCGGCGACCGGTCACCGCGGCAGCCAGGCCGAGCCGACGGTGTCCGCGGCGCTCAGCTTCAACGCGGCGAGCAACGTCACGATCGATGGCTGCATCATCGCGCACACCGGCGGTTGGGGCATCGAATTCGAGACGACGAGCGCGGACAACTCGGTCGTCAACAGCGAGCTCACCGACCTCGGCGCGGGCGGCGTCCGCATCGGTCAAGTCGATCACGCCGGCGACAGCGACGCGACCGACCCGCACGACAACCTCGTGCAGAACACGATCGTGACCGGCACCGGACGGGTCAACCCCGACGGCGGTGGCGTCGCGATCTGGCTCGGCGCTGCGTATCACAACACGGTCACGCACAACGAGGTCGCCGACTCGTATGGCGGTGGCATCGGCGTCAACGTGCCGGTCGGCGGCGGCGCGATCCCCTCGCACGACAACACCGTGTCGTTCAACCTCGTCCACAACATCAACGAAGGCACGATGCGCGATGGCGGCGCGATCTATCTCGCGGTCGGCAACGCGACCGGCAACCAAGTGCTGAACAACGTCGTCCACGACGTCTCGTCAGATACGACCGCCGGTAGCTACGGAGGCTGGGGCATCTATCTCGACAACGGCTCGAGCAATATCCTCGTCAGCAATAACCTCGTGTATCGAGTCGGCGCGGCGCCCGGGTACAACCACGATGGCTTCGCGAACATCTGGGACAACAACATCTTCGCTTATGGCCGGACGTCGCAGATCCAGAACGGCAGTAGCTATACGGCGCCCGCGCTGACGTTTACGTTCTCGCACAACATCGCGTTCTTCGACAAAGGCCTGCTACAGGCGAAGAACCCGTGGGACTGCTTCGGCGGGCCGTGCACCGCGGTGTTCGACTTCAGCCACAACCTTTACTTCGAGGTCGGTGGCACGCCGATGTTCGATACGACCGACCTGACCGGTGGCACCAAGGTCAAGTACACGCTCGCCCAGTGGCAGGCGATCGGCGAGGACGTCGGCTCGGCGATCGCGGACCCGTGCTTCACCGCGGCGACGTATCCGACCGACGACTACTCGCTGTGTCCGACCTCGCCGGCGCTCACGGTCGGCTTCGTACCGTTCGACTCGACGCAAGCGGGCCGCACCGCGCCGCTGCTCGTGCCGCCGCCGGTGCCCGCGGGGTTCCCGCTCCAGCTGCTCGATCCCGCGACCGACTTCTAGGTTAGCGTGCGACGAATAGGCCGCGCCCGGACGGTCCGGCCGCGTCGAATGTCGCGGTGAGCCCCGCGCTCGCAAAGTGCGCCGCCATCACTGGTGTCGTGACGAGCGCAAGGCGATGCACCTCCTCGACGGTCCGGATGCCCTGCGGGGTCCCGATCAGGTAGTGGAAGTGAAGCACCGAGATGTCGCCTTCGCGCTGTGACGTGTTCATGCGGCAGATCTTCAGCTCCGGTTGATTCACCGTCAACATGTGCACGGCTCCGGTCGTGAAGGTGGCGGGATCGAGCCACGGCTCGACGAGCACGACGCCGCCGGGTGCGAGATGCCGGCGAAAGCACGCAAGCGCAGCGACGATTCGGGCCGGTTCGAGCAGGTACCCGATCGAGCTGAACAGGCATTGCACGACGTCGTAGCGCTTGCCGAGCTCGAACGCGCACATATCGGCGACCTCGAACGTGCCGGGGCTTTTGCGCCGCGCGATGTCGACGAACGCCGGCTCGACGTCGATACCGTCGACCCTGTAGTGCGCGGCGAGCTGCCTCGCGTGTTCGCCCGTGCCGCACGCGATGTCGAGGATCGTCGTCGCCCCGGGCCGCTCGGCCTCGATCGTTGTGCGGATCTTGGCGGCCTCGGCAGCGTAATCCTTGAACGCATAGATCGCATCGTAGAGCTCGGCGGTCGCGGAGAACATGCCGCGAGCCTACCTCTACCTAGCGCTCGCCGAAGCCGACCGTCAGGGTCATCCCGGCCGAGCCGTAGAACCCACGGCCGTCTTGCACGCCGTCGTGCACGACCGGCATCTCGCCACCGGCGATGATCGCGGCGATCCGCACGCCGCGAAACCAGCTGTGCGGCAGATGCGCGAAGTCGAATGCGAGCCCTGCGGTTCCGGCCGGGAACACGCCTGATAGCTTGGCGTTGATGAACGTGTTGTCGGCGTCCTGATCGCAGTCGGCTCCGTTCCCGGTCGCCGGATCGATGCAGTACATGCCGGTCGCCGAGATCGCGGTCGCCGACACGCTCGCTAGCGCGTGCACGCCGAGCCACGTCGCAGGCTTCAAGAACAACGCATCGCCTGCGAGCTCGCCGCCGAACCGCACCGCGCGATACGACGCGCCGTTATCGCTCGCACTCGCGACCGTGCCGTACACGATGCCGGCGAGCGCGAGCCCGTCGCCCACCATCGCGCGATAACCGACGTACGGCTCGGCAGGCGTGTCGCCGTCCTGTCCCCACACGCGAAGACCGGCAATGAGGCCGGGGATCTCGAGCAGCTTGCCGGGCTCGAACAACAAAGAGACTTGCCGGGTCGCATCACCGCGGGTCTGCGGCTGCGTCGCCTGGCTGAGGTTGAACGCGGGCATGACGCCGATCTGGCCTTCGAACCCGGTGCGCCCCTCGGGCACGGCCGACACTCCGGTGGTCGCGGGCATCGGTCCAAGGGTAGTGCAGCCGGTTGCGACCGCACAGGTGGCAAACGCGTTGACGGCGATGGACTTCATACTTGCATCACACGCGCCCCCGCCGCGGTGGGCAGGCAAACGGCGAGCAAGCGCTGGCAAAGCTAGCCGCGCGCTGCGCTGATCAGATCGAGCCAGGCCCCGAACAGCTGCTCGCGATGATCGTGCCACGTCGTGACCGGGTGTTCCGGATCGAATGCGCGCGGCGGCTCGACGTCATCGCGACCGAGCTTGCGATCACGTTCCCACTCGAACACCAGCCGATCGGCG
>CAZDGY010000524.1:0-5134 GCA_964504685.1 uncultured Kofleriaceae bacterium
CTCGACCTCGGCAAGCTCGGCCCAGTCGATGCGATCGTGCTCAGCCACGAGCACGACGATCACTTCGACATCCCGTCGCTCGCGAAGCTCGATCGCAAGATCCCGATCTATCTGTCGGCGCGCTCGTCGACCGCCGCACCGGCGATCTTGCAGACGATGGGCTTCGAAGTCCGGCCGCTCGTGCCGGGCATCGCGCACGCGATCGGCGATCTCGAGGTCACGCCGTTCACCGGCGATCACGTTGGCACGAACTGCGGCGACGAGTGGGACACCCTGCCCTATCTCGTGCGCCACACCGGCGGTCACGGCAGCTTCTTCACCATGGTCGACATCCCGATCACCGAGCGCCACGTGCAGTGGGCGGCGGCGAAGGCAGCGCGACCGGGCCTCGTCACGTGGACGAACAACGCGATCGATTGGGCGCACATGGCGCATTACCTCGCGGGGCGTGAAGAGGGCACGCAGCAGACGTTCATCAAGATGGGCATGGGCCACAAGATGATCGAGCAGCACTGGGGCACGCCGGCCGCGATGATGATGTGTGCCGGCGGATTCTCGTTCGTCGGCGATCGCGAATGGCTCAATCGCCGCGTGTTCTGTGTCGACAACGAGGCGGTATGCGCCGCAATGACGAAGGTCTATCGCAAGGAGAAGTTCGTCACCGCGACCCCGGGCCAGACGTTCAACCTGGTCGCGAACAAGCTGAAGTCGATCGACGCGACCGCGCCGTTTGTCGGCACCGCGCCGCGCGACAGCTGGCCGACGCGCGGGTGGAGCGCGACGGGCGATGTGCCCGACTACGCGCCTGCAACCGGCCGGCGCGAATTCACCGACGGAGAGCTCGCAAAGCTGACCGGCGATCTCGAAGGGGTCGCGGCGGCATGGTTCGGCGGCAAGCTGTTCGCGAGCCTGTCCTCGCTGCTCGACTCCGAGGTCGGCGACCGCAAGCGCGCATTCGCGTTGTCGCTGCGCCGCGATCCGGGCGAGCCGATCGTGTTCGAGTACGCACCGACCGCATGCGGCTTCGTGCGCAGCTCCGAGCCGGCAGATCGCTATCTCGGCGGGCTCGAGTGCTGGGCGAGCGACTTCGCCTCGGTTGCGGCGGGCGAGCTCGGTCCGATCGCGCTCAGCTTCGGTCGCGCCCGGGTGTGGAACGCCCTCGCCGACCGATTCCAGTTCGATCCGTTCGCCGAGCTCTATCGGGTAAGCCATCCGCTGCGCCGGCCGGCCGCGACGCTGCGCAACTACGAGAGGATCTGGCAATCGGTCGCGAGCACGCAGCCGGTCGTTCCAGCCCGCGCTGGTTAGTGACGCGACTCCGACCGAGCGACCCGCGTCCGATCGTACGTGACCCCCACATTCGCACTGTTGTCCGAGCACACGCGGGCCGAGATTGGTGGCGACAACCCGCCGTTTCACAGCCGCGGCGGCGCGTACACGTACGTCGCGGCGACGGTTTCGGATCCGAGCTCACACCAGCTCGAAGCTGCCCAGTTCGTCACCTACTACGGCGACGTCCCGCCCTTCGTCGTCGCCGCGGTTCGAGCGGACGAACCTCCACCCTTCCACGTCTTCGTCGAAGTGGGCACCGATCGCTTCCTGTACCTAGGCCACGGTCGGATGGCGGCGCTTCGGATGGGGCACGAGAAGGCGACGATGATCGGCTTCCACATGGAGGCGGCTGTTCCCGACGTGGACATCGCGAATATCGCACCGGACCTGTTGGACCAAGTTCCGCCGATGCCAGCCTCGGTACACTTCTATGTCGAGCTCGTGCGGGCCGACGAGTCATGGACCGCGGCGGTGCCGGGCTTCGGGATCGAAGCGCTGGAGAGCAGCTTCCTGGCGGCCTTGGCCGAAGCCGAGAAGCGCGCCACGCGCGAGGTGATGGGGATGCTGGTGAACGGCGAGTCGCTGCCTCACCACACGGTCGATACGCACGGCCTGCGCACATTGGAGGCCGGCGCCGCGTGGCCCACCGAAACGTTCGCCCGATCGCCGCGCGTCGTCGTATGCGTCAACGTGTTCTCGGCGGACCTCAGGATTCCCGGCTGTGTGGTCGCGCGCGACCAGTGCTGGTTCTGATCAGTTCCCGACGTACGCCCACCACTCGGACACGCCCTGCCCGCCCACCGTCGACTCGATCAACAGCGAGCTACCGTCGCCACCGATCTGCCCGTTGGCGACCCGCTCGATCGTGAGGTGCAACGTCGTCCCGTTCGAGCCGTCGGTGCGGTCCCACGTCAGCTCGAGCTCGTTGGGCAACCCGAAGATCGTGGCGTCTGCATCGCTCGCGCGCACGTTCCACAGATCCGACGGCTGGTCGCTGAACAGCACGACGTCGATCGTCTTGGACATGCCGTACGGGACCTTCACGCCCTCGGTCGTGATACCGCCGGTCGCGCTATCGAACGGCAGCAGGTCGGGCAGCACCGGCTCGGCGCCGTGATACGGCCCGGCGGGCGCGGGCACGCATGGATCGCCGTTCGTCGTCGCCGCCGCGTTCGACCACGTGCGCTGCACCAGATAGTTGCCGACGAGCCGCTGATCGGCATTGCCGAGGTACTCGCACATATCCCCGAGCTCGCCGCCCGGCATCTCACCCCAGATCGCGTGAAATGGATCCGGGATCAGATATGCCGGATTCGATGAGATGTGCGGATCGGTCGACGCTTCGAGCAACTCGTGGCTCAAGACGACGGTCGCGGTATCGAGGGTGTCATCGCAGCGCGGGATCAACGCGTAGACCACGAGCTGCTGGGTCTCGTCGTGATAGCCGCCGAATGCTTGGCAGCTGTTGCCAAACGGAGTCGACAGCATGGCTCCGTGCGGCAGGAACACCGTGTAGATCGTGTTCGGGGTGTTGAGCGGCCACGCGCCACCGGCCTGCGAGTTCGCGTTGACGTACGCTTGCAGGTCGGCGTCGGTCGTCGGCACCGTATCCGAGGTGACGATCGGGGTCGCGAACGTGATGCCGGAGATCCCGTACTCGGCCGTGATCGCCGTCCAATAGGCCGAGCCCGGCAACGCGGCGAAGAAGCCCTCGAGCGCGGTCTGCATCGTGTCGTCGCCGGTGAAGAAGATCGGCACCACGACCGGTGCGGCGAGCACCACGCCGCCCGGGCGCGGCAAAACGACCGGTTGCGGCCCGTGCGCGGCGGTGAACCCAGCGTCAGCCAGCGAGTCGAAATATTGCGCGTCGGGGAGCGCCGATCCGCCGCCGCACCCCACCGCGAGCATGATCACCAACGACGCCGCAGACCTCATCGAACGAGCGTACACCACTGCCTCCTCAGTTCCCAATCCACCCCCACCACTCGCTGACCGACTCGCCACCGACGTACGATTCGATCAACAGGACGCTGCCGCCGTTCGTGCCGGGCGCGACGCGATAGATCGTGAGCTCGAGCTTCGAGCCGTTGTTGCCGATCGGTTGATCGAACATGAACTGGAGCTCGGTCTGGCTGTGCAACAGGATCTGGTCGGTGTCGTAGGCCTGGACAGTCCAGCTCGTCGTCGGCACATCGCTGAACAAGTCGACCTCAACTTGCACCGCGGTGCCGGTCGCGACGCTGACCCCGGGGGTCGTGATGTTATTGCCTTCAGCATCGACGAACGGCAGCTGCTCGGTGAACACCGGCTCGGCCGCGACGTAAGGCATCGGCAGCGCCGGCACGCACGGATCGTGCGACGTCAGGGCCGCGGCGTTCGACCACGTGCGCTGCACGGAGTAGCCGGTCTGATCGAGCTCGGCGAACGCGTCTTGAACGTACTCGCACATATCGCCGAGCTCACCACCGGGCGACAGCCCCCACACCGCGTGTGCGGCGTCGGTGTTCTGATACGCCGGGTTGCTGAACGGGAACGGATCGCTCGACGCTTCGATCAGCTCGTGACTCGTCGCGCTGGTGAGCGCCGGCAAGCCCGAGTCACAGCGCGGAAGCAACGCGTAGATCACGCCGCCCGGCGTCTCGTCGTGATAGCCGCCGAAATCGGTGCAGCTCATGCCGAACGGGGTCGTCTCGGTGATCCCGTCGGGCAAGAACACCGCGTAGATCGTGTTCGGCGTGTTTGCAGGCCAGCCATGAAGACCTGCGCTGTTTGTCGTGATCAGCATCTGCAGGTCCGAGTCGCTCGTCGGTGGCGGATCGATGTCGACGACGGTCGGTGCGATCGCGATGTCGCCGATGCCGTCGCGCTCCAGTACGACGAGCCCGGCAGCGCCGCGAGGAACCCTTCGATCTCAGATTGCATCATCGAGTCGCCGGTGAAGAACACCGGCACGACGAGCGGCGCGGCGAGCACCGGCCCCGCGAGCGGCACGACTTGCGGTTGCGGCCCGTGCGCTGCGGTCATGAACGGCGGGGCGTCGACGCTCGCGTCGAAAAACGCCGCATCGGGTGCGCTGCTCGACTCGCCGAACGAGAAGCAGCCGCTGCACGCGAGCGCCACGAGCCAGCTACTGCGCCACATAGCCCCACCATTCGGAGACGGAGTGGCCATCGACCGTCGATTCGATCAACAAGATGCTGCCGCCGCCGTCGCCATCCGCGGTGCGTTGGATCGTGAGGTTGAGCTTCGAGCCGTTGTTGCCGGTCGTGTGATCCCAGGTGAACGCGAGCTCGGGCTGGCTGCGATAGAACTGGTGGTCGGCGTCGATCGCCTGCACCGTCCAGTCGGCGGCCGGCGAGTCGCTAAATAGGTCGACTTCGATCGTCGCCGACGCGCCGTTGACGATCGTCACGCCGGGCGTCGTGATGCTGTTGCCCTCGACATCCTCGAACGGAAGTTGCTCGGGAAGCACCGGCTCGGCGCCGAGATAGGGCGTTGCGGGGAGCTCGGGCACGCACGGGTCATGTCCTGCGGCCGCCGCGGCGTTCGACCACGTGCGCTGCACGAGGTCGTTGCCGACCAGGATCTGAAATGCCGAGTGGACGAACTCGCACATGTCGCCGAGCTCGCCGCCCGGGGCGATGCCGCAGATCGCATGCATGTCGTCGGTGGTTTGATACGCCGGGTTGCTCGAGAACAAAGGATCGCTCGACGCCTCGATCAGCTCGTGCGACAGCGCCGGCGTGAGCCCCGACAGCACGCCGCTCGTGCAGCGCGGCAGCAACGCGTAGACGACCGAGCC
>CAZDGY010000525.1:0-5129 GCA_964504685.1 uncultured Kofleriaceae bacterium
GACGGGCCGGCGCGGCTCGAGGTCGGCGACCCGCGTCAGCCCCAACACGTCGGCGGTGGCGTCGTGCCGGGCCCAGCCCCCGACTGCTACGACATCGCGCACGGCCACGTGTGCCGACTCGTGCTCGACGCCGGCGCGACCGCGGTGCGATTCGTCGGGCCCGCGGACTCGCGCCTGGTATGGAGCCCGGTCGGGCGTCGCGGCGATCCCGAGTTCGTGCCAGCGAGCTCGCTGTCCGCCGAGCCCCCCGAGCGCGCAGAGTTTGGCTCGTCGGCCGGGGCAAATCCGTTCGACGGCGCGTGCGCACTCGCGATCCTCGCGATCGTCGTCGCGACCTTGTGCGCGCTCGCCCGTCGCCGGTTGGCGCTCGTCCCGCGCGCTGCTTGGCTCGGCATGGCCGCGGTGTTCGCGACCGCGTGCATCGTCCGCTGGATCGATCTATCCGGCTTTGGCGAGACCTGGGACGAAGCCGTGTACTGGGCGTCGGGTCGCAACTACGTCACGAATCTCTTGTCGCTCGATTTTCACGCGCGGTCGTGGGCGTGGAACTTCGAGCACCCGCCGATGATGAAGTATCTCGCCGGCATCGGTGCGCAGCTCGCCGACGGTTATGGCCCGGCGCGCGCGTTGTCGGCGGTGTGGACTGCGGTCGGCTGCGCGTTGCTCGTTCCGATCGGAGCGCGGCTCTATCGTTTGCGGGTCGGCGTGCTCGCCGGCGTGATCGCGGCGCTGCTGCCGCCGTTGGTCGCGCACGGACAGATCGTCGGCCACGAATCGCCGAGCGTGCTGTGGTGGACGCTCGGCGTCGCGCTCGCGCTCGGGGTGCACGACGGCGAGCCCGATCGCCGCACGCTGCTCGTCCGGCTCGCGTGGGTCGGCGTGGTCGTCGGGGTCGCGATCGATTCGCGGTTCATCAACGGCCTGCTCGGCCCGCTGTGCGGGTTGATCGTCGTCGCGACCGCTCCTGCAGGCCGCCGGCGGCAGGTCGCGCGGCTCGGCGCTGGCGCGATGACGCTCGCCGCGATCGCGGCGATCTATGCGTTGTGGCCGCGGCTGTGGCTGCATCCGTTCGATGCGCTCGCCGAGTCCTTGCACAAGCTGTCGACCGTGCACTCGGCCGAGCCGTTCCTCGGCGGCAGCACGAACCACCCGCCGCCGTACTACTTCGTCGTCTACTTGTTCGCGACGCTCCCGGCCGGCGCGCTGATCGGAGTCGCTGCGTGGGCGGCGCGAGCTCGTCGCACTCCGCTCGCCTCGTGGCTCGTGCTCGCTTGGTTCGTGATCCCGTTGCTCGTCGCGATCTCGCCGGTGCGGCAGGACGGGGTGCGCTACGTCATGCCGAGCGTCATCGTGCTCGCGCTCGCCGCCGCGGTCGGTTGGGATGCGATCGCGAGCTGGCTCGAGCCGCGGTTCGCGCGTGCGTTTGCAGCGCTGGCGGTCGTCGTCGTCGGCTACCTCGCGTGCGTCGATTTTTGCATCCATCCGTACTACCTCGACTACTTCGCCGAACAGGTCGGCGGTCCCGCCACGGTCGCCGACCACGCGTGGTTCGAAACCGCGTGGTGGGGTGAAGGACTCGATCGAGCGATCGCTTACGTCAACGAGCACGCCGAGCATGGCGCGCCGGTGTATCGCGATTGTATCGAGCCGAAACACCTCGGCTGGTTTCGCCAAGACTTGTGGCCGGCGCTCGCGCGCAGTCCGGCGCAGGCCGCTTGGATCGTCTCGTACGCGCCGCTCGAGCTGCACTGCGCGGTCCCCGGCACCGCGAAGCTCGTGTTCGAAGTCGACGTCGCCGGCGCTCCGTTAGCGCGCGTTTATGCGAATTCCCCGCAATCGCGGCAGTGACGCGCCGCGTCCGTCACATTCGAGTAACAGCAGTGCGAAAGCTCTCCATGGTCTCGCCGCAAGCTTGATACAGTCTTGCAATGGGGTCTCGTGCGCTGGTGACCGTCCTCGTGCTCGCGGCGTGTGGCGATCCCGGCACCGTCGATAGCGACGCACCGGGCAACCACCGCGACACCGGAACCGGATCCGACGGCTCGGGGTCGGCCGATGCTGGCTTCCCCGATACGCGCGACGGCAATCGCGATCGGCTGCTCGCGACCTATCTGGCATTTCTGCAATCCGATCCGACCAAAGTGCAGTCGACCGGCCTGTCGGGTCAAAACCTGACGAGCGTGTGCGACCTGTGGAACATGCTCGATCCGTCGTCACAGGACACGTTCCGCACGATCACCGACCGGTTGTGGGGCGGCAAGATCCGCAGCGACGGCACCCGCATGCTCGAGCACGTCTTGAAGCTGTATCGAGTGGCCGGCGGCCAAGGCGCGACCGCGACCGACCCGGGCTCGTGTGGCGGTGGCGAGTACAACCGGATGATCATGTCGACCGATCATCAGCTGCATGATCTCAACGTGTTGATCAACAGCGACGACGGCAACCCGATCGACGCCGATGACATCCCGCCGGATGGCTATTGGCGCAGCTCGCACGATCTCGGCGGACCGCACGCGCCGTTCGACCTCAGCGACGAGTGCAACAACGGCGCGCCGCGCGGCCAGACCCAGTTCTTCACGAATCCGGCGTCGACGCTTGCGAGCTCGCCGCTCGGCCGGCTCGATCTCGAGACCCTCGTCGATCCGTACGCGCTCGAGATGGACGAGGACTACAACTGCCCGCACGACTCGAACCCGGACTGCGTGTACACGACGTACGGCGACCTGTGCTTCCCCGAGACGTCGCTCGAAGGCACCGCGCTCTACCTGCAGAACTACGACGACTTCGGCGCGACCTGGAAGCCCGACGGCTGCTAGCTCGTGCGCTACCTCTCGCTCACGTTCGCACTAGGCGCGTCGCTCGCGACCGAGGGCGCGTCGCACGCGCAAGTATTGCTTGGCGCCGCGTCGCACGCGCAGCCCTATTGCGCCGACGTGGTCGACCAGCACGATCATCCGGTACCCGGTGCGATGGTCATCGTGTTTTTTGGTGCCAGCTCGAGCTGCGGCGCACAGGCAGACGACCATGGGCACTTCTGCATCCCGGTCGACGACTGGCAGTGTCAAGGCGGACATCTCGACGTAGCACTGCCAGACGCCCAAGGCGGTCGGTGTGTCGGCGGCGTCGAGCTGCCTGATGGCGCGCGACCACCGCGCATCACGATGCCAGTCGACGATCGGCCGTTTACGCAGGTCGCGGGTCGCGTAGTCGACGAGCGAGGTCATCCGATCGCCGGCGCTCGCGTCTCTTACACGTCGATCTCACCGATATCCGGTCGCGGCTGTTCGTGCGAGAACCCCGCTACTACGACGAGTAACGGCTGGTTCTCGTTCGCGACGCGGCCAGGCGATCTAGACGTCGTCGCGACAGCGGACGGCTATGCGTCGCGGAGCATGACCTTTGCTACCTCGCGCCGAGACAATCGCATCGTGCTCGACCGAGGCGTGTCGTGGCGAGGGCACGTGCGATCCCCGGATGGGCGCGTGCTCGACCACGCTACGCTGAAGGTGATGGACTTTACTGGTATCCGCAACGTGCCGCTGTCACACGGCGCGTTCGACCTTCACTTGCTCGCGCCTGGCCGTAAGGAGATCCGGATCGAGATCCCCGAAGATTGGCTGCTCGGCAAGCGCGAGGAGTGGCAACAGATCACGCTCGACACCGAGAAACAGACCGTGGCGGACGTGGAATTCACGACGGGGCTCGAGTTGTCCGGCACGACCGATCCCGATACGTGCATCTGGGCGTATCCGGAACGGCAAGAGCACGATCAACCGCGCAGCGGGATGTACGTGACCGTGACGGCCGATTCCACCGGTCGCTTTCAGATCCATCATGCGGTCCCCGGCAAATGGGTCGTCCGGATCTGCAAGGACATCGCGATGGTCGTCGTCGACGCCGGGCGATCCGATGTCGTCATCCACCGGCAGTAGATGCGCTGCTATGCCGCTACTGCGGCACCGGCTCGATCGACGCCGCGACCATCTGGATGTTGTCGTCGTCCCTGTAGTTCCAGCCCATCGCGACCATCGCGCCACCCGGCGCGACCTCCATCGCGTCGTTGTCGAGAGAGAACGACGAGCTTCCGTTGGGATCGATGAACACGAGCGTATCGCCCGTACCCGCGCTGACGACCCCGCCGCCGTGACCGGTGACGCATTCGACGAGGTCGCCGATCGCGCTATCGACGACGATCTGCCCCGACATGCCACCGCCGCCGCGCGTGATCAAGCTACCGGGGCGGATCGGTTCGGACTGGTTGACGCCGGTGAACGCGACCGCGCTAGCGCGGATCGTGGCAGCGCTCGACGATAGAGTGACCGTCACGTTTGCGGTGGAGACGATGGGGGCGACCAGTGTCCACTGTTCACTACGGCTCGCCTGCGGATCTTCGTTCTGGCCGGTCTGAGCGCCAAGAAACGTCAGCTCGGCGGCACCGAACGTGACCGAGCCGACCATCGGCATCGTGTCGGTAGTCAAGCTCGCCGACATCACGACCGACACGATCATGAACCGGTTGTTGCCGGGCGGCACCGTCGCATCGAACTGGATCATGGTATCGCCGCCGTCCGCGAGACCCTGATACGACGGGCTGCCGGCGACCATCGGCGACATGAACCCGGCATCGGCCGGCGCATCGACCCCGGCGTCGGCTGCGGTGACGCACTGGTTCGCGACCGGTCCCGACTGTTCGCCATAGCGCAAGCCGCCGGAGCACGACGGATCGGAGAAGCTGCAAAACCCGCCGACGCACACGCCGGTCGTACCGCCGTTGATGCAGTCGCTATTGGCTTCGCAGTGAAAGCCGGCGGCGGCGCGGAGGCAGCCGGTCGCGACGAACGCCAGCGCGACGAGCCCGCGCATCTAGAAGGTCGCCCCGTAGCCGACCATCGCACCTCCGCGGGTCGGCGCCAAAGCCACGCCGTGCTCTGGCTCGCTGCTGCCGCTGCCGTGGACGACGTAATGGATGACGCCGACGATGACGAGAGCGCCGGCGCCGGCCCCGACGCCGATCGCCCAGGTCCGCTCGGAATGGGCGCGATCGATGAGCGTGGTGTAGGCGTCGTACGTCGCGGCGTGATCGGCGTTGTTGCGATTGCTGACCGCTTGCCAATACAGCACCGCGCTCG
>CAZDGY010000526.1:0-4084 GCA_964504685.1 uncultured Kofleriaceae bacterium
AGGACTGGATCTTACGGAATCAACCGAGTGCGTGATCAACGGTAGCTCGGGCTTAAAACCAAGGAATCGTTGGGGCATAATAGTGGGGTGACGATTCCGGCGGGGACGCTCGTCCCTCGCGACGCTAGAGATTTCGGCAGCTATCAGCTGCTCGCGAAGCTCGCGACCGGCGGGATGGCGGAGATCTATCTCGCGCGCCCGTCGTCGGCGGCAGGTCACCAGAGCGTGCTCGTATTGAAGCGCATCCTGCCGCACCTCGCGGAGGACGAGCACTTCGTGACGATGTTCCGCGACGAGGCGGACCTCGCGAGCAAGCTGATCCACAAGAACGTGTGCCACGTGTCGTCGTTCGGCTCGTACGCCGGGACGTGGTTCATCGCGATGGAGTACCTGCACGGGGTACCGCTATCGCGGATGATGACGCGGCTGTCGAAGAGCGGAAAGCTGCTCGACTATCGCGTCGTCGCCGCGATCATTTGCCAAGCGTGCGAGGGCTTGCACGCGGCCCACGAAGCGCGCGGTCCCGACGAGCAATTGCTCGGTGTCGTCCATCGCGACGTGTCGCCTCCGAACATCATGGTGACCTCGGACGGCACCGTGAAGCTGCTCGACTTCGGCATCGCAAAGGCGCGCGGGGCGAACTCGCGAACGCGGACAGGTACGGTCAAAGGCAAGAACGCGTACATGTCGCCCGAGCAGATCCTCGGCAAGTCGCTCGATCGACGCAGCGACGTGTTCGCGCTCGCGGTCGTGATGTACGAGATGCTCGCGATCAAGCGGTTGTTCCATCGCGACAGCGACTTCCTGACGTTCAAGGCGATCACCGAAGAGCCGATTCCCGACATTCGCGATCGCCGTCCCGATGTTCCCTCGAGCATGCGCGCCGCGATGCTGCAGGCGATGGCGCGCGATCCTGCGGGTCGGTTCGACACCGCGCTCGCGTTCGGCAACGCGATTCGCAACGCGGTCACGAGCATCGGCGGACCGGCGACGCAGCAAGAGCTCGCGCGCCTGCTGTTCACCGATTTCTCCGACGAGATGGCCCAGCGCGACGAGATCCTGCGCGCCGCCGATGATCCGAACGCGGCGCCGATCTCGCTCGCGGCAACGCAGATCCCGGCGACGCCGGCCGCGGTGCCGATTCGCCCCGCGCCGGTTCAGGGCGAGTTGCCCCAGGGCCAGGGCCAGCGCTCGCAGCGACCGACCGGGCCGATCGAGGGCGTACCGTCGATGATCGTGCACCAGGGCTCGTCGAAGGTCGCGCTGCCCCCCGCGCTGTTGCCACAAGGCGATGCCGCCCTCGCCGGGGTGCTCGACCTCAGCGCGAACATGCCGGTCGACACGTGGATGGCCGACGGCGGGACAAATCTCCTCAGCGCCCACCGCTGGAAGAGCCTGCGCAACGCGATCATCGCGATCGCGATCCTCGCCGGCATCGCGGTCGCGATCGTGGTCGTGGTGTCGAGCTCGGGCGGCGCGAGCGACGATTCGTCTCACGTTGTCGCCAGTCACACAGACGCGGCCGCTCCGATCGATGCGGCGGTCAAGATCGACGCCGACAACCGCGCGAACATCGAGGCCGAGGCCCGGTTCGGGTACTTCAGCATCACCGCGAACGCGAAGACCTCGATCTTCATCGACGGCCGGCCCTACGGCGAGACGCCGATGACCCGCTATCCGCTACCCCCGGGCCCACATGTCGTCCGGCTGGTCGGCCCCAAGAAGAGCAAGACGATCAAGATCACGATGTACGGCGGCAAAGATACCGACGAGGGCACGGTCAACTGGTGACAGAAGACCCCCGCGGGTTGTCAGTTGATACGAGTGCACGCCGCGTGATTTCGGACCTATAGTCCCGCCAGTGGGGGGCTTTATGCGCCGAATTCAGTTTTGCGTACTGGCCGCGATCGCCGCGTGCGGACCGTCGAAGTTGCACCACGGCGACGGCGGCGGTGGTGGCGGCGACGGCAACGGCCAGCCCCATACGCTCAGCGGCATCACGATCACACCGACGAACCCGATCGTCGAGCTCGATCTCAACGCAACCGGCGCGCAAGGCTTCACCGCGACCGGCAACTACCTCGACGGCGTCGACGAAGATCTGACGAACGCCGTGACCTGGACGGTCGTCAACCCGGCGGTGGGCACGATGACCGCGGCGACGCTCGCGATTCCGTCGTTCGCGGCGGACGGCGCGGTGGTGTCACGCATCAACGCCGACTATTCGGGACTCCAAGGCATCGCCCAGATCACCGTGGTCGCGTATCGCCGCAGCGGTTCGCAGCAAGACTTCTTCTTCGACCTGCCCTATCAAGCGCCGGACGTCACCAAGCCACTCGACTTCTCGACCGCGATCCCCGCGCTCGACGTGTTCTTCCTGATGGACACCACCGGCTCGATGTCGGGCGAGATCTCGAACCTCAAGACGTCGCTCAACTCGACCGTAATCCCGGGCATCGAAGCCGCGGTCGCGAACTCGCAGTTCGGCGTCGGCTATCACGACGACTTTCCGATCAGTCCTTACGGTGCCGGCGCAGATCAGCCGTTCCACCTGCTGCAACCGATCACGAACAGCAACACGCTGATCACCGCCGGCGTGAACGCGCTGACGATCAGCAACGGCGCCGACGAGCCCGAGGGAGGCATCGAAGGCATCTACCAGGCCGCGACCGGCGACGGGCTCACCGGGCCGTCGCCGACCAGCGTGGCCGCGAACCACCTCGGGGTCGGCGGCGTCCAGTTCCGCACCGGCACGATGCCGGTGATCGTCGCGATCAGCGATGCCGACGCGCACCGCATCTCGCCCGACCCCGGCGCGTGCAACGGCGTCAACGACGACTACACCGGCACCGTCGCCGCGGTCGCCCACTCGCTGACGCAGACCGAGAGCGCGCTCAACAACATCTGCGGTCGGTTCGTCGGTATCGCTCCGATCGGCAACGCGTCATGCAGCGCGGTCAACTACTACACCGACCTGTCGACGATGACCGGCTCGCGCGTGCCGCCCGGCGCATGGGACGTCGGCACCCGACCGACTGGTTGTGCCGCCAACCAGTGTTGCACCGGCCAGAACGGCGTCGGCCAGGCGACCGACGCGAACGGCTTGTGCCCGCTGGTGTTCCTCGCGTCGACGAGCGGGACCGGCGTCAGCACGAACGTGGTCACCGGCATCGAGCTGCTGACTCGGTTCGCGACGTTTACCGCCACCACGTCGAAGACCGGCGGCACGACCGACAACATGAACAACCCGCTGCCAGTCGGTCATACGACCGCGGACTTTATTACCGCGATCACGCCGGCGAGCTTCACGTTGCCGCCGCCGCCGCCGAACCTGCCGAACCCGACGTTCGATGCGACCTCGTTCTACGGCGTCACGCCGGGCACGCAAGTCGACTTCAACGTCGTCGCGACGAACACGTTCGTGCCGCAGACCGATCAGGCGCAGATCTTCATGGCGACGATCACCGTGCTCGCCAGCGGTTGCACGCCGCTCGATCAACGCACCGTGATCATCCTCGTGCCGCCGACCGCGATCGTCATCCAGTAGGCGGATGGCCGAGCTCGAGGAGATCCTGCTTCGCCCCGCGGGGATCATCCTTGAGGCCGACCTGGCCTTCAAGGTGGCGCATATCCGCCGGCTACTCGAGCTTGGTCGCAACGTGCGGCTCGTCGTGGTGTTCCGCGGTCCTGAGATCGCACACCCGGAGACCGGCACGAGCGTGCTCGATCGCGTGGTCGACCTGTGCAGTGACATCGCCGCAGTTGAAGCGACGCCGACGATGGACGGCCGGCGAATGATCGTGGTGATCGCGCCGAAGCCGCCGACCGCGATCGTCATCCAGTAGGCGCTGCGCGGTGATGGAAGCTCGAGGCGCCACGACAGCGGCGTCGCCATTTCGCGTTACGCCGACGTAACCGCGAATCGAAGTGCGCGGGATCGCAGTTA
Organism: uncultured Kofleriaceae bacterium; assembly: GCA_964504685.1. GTDB lineage: Bacteria > Myxococcota_A > Polyangia > Haliangiales > Haliangiaceae > JABFXX01. The sequence continues at coordinate 3,947 of CAZDGY010000526.1, forward strand.
GCGGCGCCCGGCACGATCTCTGCTCGATGAAGCGGCATGAAGCTCATCGTGCTCGCGCTCGTGACGCTCGAAACGATCGCCGCCGCGCAACCCGCGCCGACCACACCGGGTGCACCTGATTCGTCGGAGCTCGCGCCG
>CAZDGY010000526.1:4094-5123 GCA_964504685.1 uncultured Kofleriaceae bacterium
GAACCGAGGCATGCGTTCGTCGCGGTGCACGCGGGGCTCGAGAACATCGCACTGCACGAAGAGGACCCCGAGTACATCGATCCATCCGGCACTGGCTTTGCCGCCGACCTCGAGATCGGCGGCCACTGGGGCTTGGTCGAGGTCCTCGGTCACGTCGACTTTGCCGAGCTGTCATCGACTGCGCGGTGGAACGTCCACGAGCTGTTGATCGGGCTCGGGGGACGATTTCGCGTGCGGTACCGTGGCGCGTTCGTCGGCATCGGCACCGGGTTCTTGACCTGCACGCAGAGCGGAACGTACCTCGACACCACCGGTACCCCGACGACGGCGGATGCGGGCGACTCGTTTGGCTTGGTCACCGCGGAGGCGCACGCCGGCTATACGTTTCCGCGCATTGGCGGCATGGCGCCCGAGCTGATGGTCGTCCTGCAGGCCGCGATCTCGTTTCCACCCGACGAAGGCCCGTCCGCGACGACGACTCGCGTGGAGCTCGGCGCGAGATTCTAGAGTCAGCTCAGCGGTGCAGGACGAATGCTAGTGATGTGCAGATTCGCCTCCGGGCTCGTTACGATCTGAACGCGATCGCCGGTCGAGAACCGCGGCACGAGCTCGGGCGGCCCTTGGAAATGCAAGTCGACGAGGTTGTCGACGTCGAGCTCTTCGCCCTCTTCGTCGGTCGCGCGCTCGATGTCGAGCTGGATCTTCGACACCTGACGCGGGGCCACGTGCTGAAACTTCGCAGCCGCCGCATGCAGCTCGATGCTGCGGATGGTGCCTACTAGCCGCAGTCCTTCATCGCGGCCCATATCACCATCGTACACCGGTCGCGGATGTGACTTTAGCTCGGCGGCCCGACTTCGATGCCGCCCTCAGCGCGTGCCACGAAGATCACGTCTACATCGCCCTCTGCGGTGAGGTCGTGCTGTGTACCGCCAGCGAACACCATCTCGTCCCCAGGATGCAGCACGAGGCCTCCGCGCTCGCGCAGGACGCCGGCGAGTACCAAGGTGACCTCTTCGCCGCGGTGTT
>CAZDGY010000527.1:0-5109 GCA_964504685.1 uncultured Kofleriaceae bacterium
GATCGACCTGGAGCGACGGGATCTTACCCGCGGTGACGAGCTTGCCGACCGTCGCCTCGTCGAGGTGAAGGTAGTGCGCGAGCTCGCTCATCGTGAGCAGCGGCCCCTCGGATTGCTTCTTCGGCATCTAGTTCCGGCGACATAGTAGACCGGCTAGCCGGTTTGGGCCAGAACGCGCGCGCCACGCCTCGACAGCGTAGAATTTGCGGGATGGCCGATAAGCCGGCGAAGCCGCGCCGCACGCGCGGGCGGTGGTCCCTGCGACGCGCTCGCGTGCTGGTTGGCACGAAGTTCTTGCTGATCGCGGGACTCGTCGGGTTTGTCGTCGTCGCTTGGCTCGCCGAGCAGATCGCCGGCGTCGAGCCAGTCGCGCTCGGGCCGTTGCTCAAGCTCGTGATCGCGGGTGTGCCGGCCGCGTTCTGGCTCGGCTTCTTCTACTTGCTCGATCGCCACGAGCCCGAGCCGAAACAACTCGTGCTCGGGGTCGCGGTGCTCGGTGTGTTGATCGCGGGACCGCTGTCTGACTTCGTGCTCGCCCAAGCGGTACCCGCAGCGACACTGACCGTGCAGAGCACGTCGCCGCTGTCGTTCGAACGCGTGTTCGAGGCGGTGTTCATCATCGGGCTCGCCCAGGAGATGTGCAAATACGCGGTCGTTCGCTACTCGATCTACATGTCGCGCGAGTTCGACGAGCCGATGGACGGCATCGTCTACATGATGGCGTGCGGCACCGGCTTCGCGGTGTGGAAGAACTATCACTGGTTGTCGGACAAGGACTCGAGCAGCTTCGATCTGACGATCGCGGCATCGCACGTCGTCGTCACGACGCTCTCCCATGCGTCGTTCGCGGGCGCACTCGGCTACGTCATGGGACGCGCGAAGTTCTCGCGGCGGAGCGCGACCGTGCGCGGCATCTTGCTGATGCTGGGCTTGCTGCTCGCGGCCGCGCTCAACGGTCAGTTCGAGATCGTCGAGCGCTTCGTCGAGCAGGTCGGCATGACCCAGCAGCCGTGGCGCGGCGTCGGTTACGCGGCGCTGTACGCATCGGCGGTGTTCGTCGCGATCTGGTTCTTGGCCCAACGGCTCCTCGCGGTGTCGCCGTTTCGCAAGGACAAGCCGAAGTGACCGACGACAGCGACAAGCCAAAGCCGGCCGAGCCCGCGAAACCCTCGGAAGCCGCAGAGGCCGCGAAGCCCGAGGCCGTGCCTGCGGCGCCGGTCTTGCCGACGCCCGAGGAGGCGGCACTCGAGACCGCGCGGATCGTCAGCGAGATGGTCGACATCGACAGCGAGTCGGGCGCGGTGATCGTCGCGGCGGCTGCGGCGGGTGCCGCGATCGCGGCGGCACCGGCGAGCGACGACACGCGCCACGCCGATCCGGCAACGACGCTACGGCTGTCGCGCGAGCGCATCCTGCGCGCGATCTCCGAGGACGACCGAGCGCGGCCCGCGAGCGAGCCGGGCGCAGGCGAGGCCGAGCGCGCGATCGATCCGGTCGCGATCGCAGCTGCGGCGATCACGCGACTGCGCCGGCGCGCGACCACCGACCTCGCCGAGCTTCGTGAGCAATACCACCGGCTCGACGGACTCGTCGTGCTGTTCGCGTTCGTGATCATCGTGGTCGCCGGCCGACTGCATCGCGACATGGTCACGCCCGATGTCCAGACGTTCAACCACCAAGGCTTGACGTTCGATCATCCGGCCGGCTGGATCTCGAGCCCGCTCGCGTTGCCGGCGCCGCGCATCGCCCACGATCCGAGCGGCACCGTGCCGCACGACGACGGCGTGTATCACGTCGAGCTCGACTCGCTCGGCAGTCGCGCCCGGATCGAAGTGTTGATCGATCACAAGCCCGCGTGGTCGAACATCCAGATCGGGCTCGATCTCGCGCGCCGCACTCGCTTCGGCGAACAGTACGCACTCGAGAGCACCACGATCCGCACGATCGACGACCACGACTGGTTCCGCACCGGCTTCGTCTATGCCGACATCGCCGAGCAGCGCGTCCCCGAGCGCGCCGGGTTCGCGGCGGTCGAATACGCGACGATCGATCGCGATCAGCTCTATGTCGTCACGTTGTTCGGCACACCGCGCGAGCTCGGCGTGATGGAAGCCGACGTCGCGCCGACGCTGCGTGTGCAATCGGACATCGCGCTGCTCACGTCGCAAACGACCGCGTTGACTCAGCGCAAGTTCCCGCGCGAAGTCGGCCGTGCCTTCGACTCGACCGTGATGGTCGTGGTCGCGGATCTGATCGATGGCCGATTGCGCGTCCGCGGCGCCGGTTCGGGCGTGATCGTCGGCGCCGATGGCTCGATTCTCACCGCGTATCACGTGCTGCATGGCCAGGATCCGCGGCTGCACGACGTGTTCGTGATCGCGCGTTACAAGTCGCCCGACTCGCCGCCGCAATTGCAGTGCGCCGGTCGGCCGAGTCGCAGCCGATTCCTCGTCGATCGCGACCTCGCGCTGATCAAATGCGATCTGGACCTCGACGGCAGGACGTGGAATCCCGCGACGAGCGGCGGCTTGTGGCCGACGCTGCCGGATGCGCGCGGCAGCGAGCTCAAGGTCGGCCAGCTCGTGTGGGTGCTCGGCTATCCCGAATCCGATGGCGGCGGGCTGACGCTGTCGCAAGGCAATGTCCAAGGCTGGACCGGGATCGACGGCGCGACCGGCCGCGACTACATCAAGACCGACGCGTCGATCACCCACGGCAACTCGGGTGGTCCCGTCGTCGACGACGATGGTCGGCTGGTCGGCATCGCGACTGCATTTCGCTCGACCGCGACCGACGCTGGCGGGACGACCGAGCTGTCACATACCGGGCTCGTGCGACCGATCCAGCTCGCGAGCCCGTTGCTCGATTTCGCCGCGACCGGCTGGATTCCGCGCGAGGGCTACAACAGCGGAGACGTTGCACCGAGCGCGGTCGAGGCGGCGCCCGAGGGCGTGCGAATCTATACGACGGTGATCGATCACGCGACCAAGGCGCCGATTCGCGATGCGAACGTCGTCGTGTTGCGCGCCGGCATCGCGGCAAGCGCGATCGACATGAATCGGCTCGACGATCAGACTCTCGCCTGGGGCCGCACGAACACCCAAGGCGAAGTGCGGCTCAAGCAGCTCGTGCCGCCCGGGGACTACAGCGTGATCGTGCTCGCCGCCGGCTTCGAGCCGCTGATCGGCGATCGCGAGCTTCACATCGACGCGAACACACCACCGCGCATCGATCCGTGGACGACGATCGAGCTGCTCGCGCGCTGATCATGCGAGACAAGGCGGCGCTCAAAGCCGAGCTGATCGCGACGCTCGCCGCGGCGTTCGAGACTGCCCAGCGGGCGCATCGCGCGGCGCTCGAAGGAGCGACCCACTCGGAAGCACGCGCCGAGAACTCGAAAGACACGCGGGGGCTCGAACAGTCGTATCTCGCACGCGGACAAGCGCAGCGCGTCGCCGAGCTCGAGACCGCGGTCGTCGAGGTCACCGCGCTCGCGGTCGATCCAACCGCACTGCCATTCGGCAGTGCTGCTCGCCGGGCGCAGGTCCCGGCGATCGAGCCGCGCACGCGCGTCACGGTCGGCGCGCTCGTAACGGTCGAAGAAGACGGCGCCGAGACCGAGCTGTTCGTCGCTCCTCACGGCGGCGGCAGCGTGCTCGCCGGTGGCGTGCAAGTCGTCACGCCGGTGTCGCCGCTCGGGCGAGCGTTGCTCGGCAAGCAAGCCGGCGACGAGGTCGAGGTCGCGCTGCCAGGCCGCACGCGCTCGCTCGTCGTCGTTCACATCGCGTAACAATGTTCCTTGAACGCCGGCATCTGCTGGTCTATCCAACAGGCGTGAGGCTCACGCTTGTCTTGCTCGTCGCGTGTAGTTCGCAACCGGCGTACTCACCGGCGATTGTCAGGTGCCCAGTCGCGGCGGACCCACCCACGGTCGACGAGCAGCCGGCACCTGCGCACGAGTCGGATCGCGCCGGCTCGATTCGCGGTGAGCTCGAACGCCTCGACCGCGAGATCGACGCGCTCGACAACGAGATCGCCACGTTCGCGCCGCCAGCGCCGAGCCGCGAAGCTGCGATGGGGCAGACGTTGGAACGCCAAGTGGCGGCAAGGCAAGCGAACCTCGACGGCGGCGGTCTCGAGGATGCTCCGAGGGAGATGGCCTACATCGCCGCGCAGTTCTTCGCGGCGCGCACGAAGCAGTACGAGCTGGAGAAGGAGCTCGGACCGCGCGTACCAGAGGTCATCGCGGGGCGCCGCTCGACCGAGTGGCTGCATTCCGCGTTCGAGCGTCAGCGCGAGATCGAGCTCGCCGAGCTCGCCGAGCTCAGCAAGACCTACCTAGAGCTTCGCCCCGGGGCACGTCCTATCGATGTCCGCAACGCTCGCTTGCGCGCGGAGATCGCGACGTACGTCTCGGGCCTCCAGACCGGGCTCGAGCCGAGCGATGCTCCCGCGGCAATCCGCATCCCGGTCGAGCGCCTGTTCGACAGCGAGCGCCGCATCGTCGAAGCCGGCGAAGACCTCGGCCCGAAGCATCCCGAGATGGTCGCAGCGACCGCGCAACGCGATCAGGCGCGCGACGATCTAGAGCGCGCGGTGAAGGCGACAGCCGACGAGCTGCTCGCGCAGATCGCAGCGCCGATCGCGGCAGCCGCCGCCGTCGATCCTGCGAAGATCATCCGGCGAGTCCAGCTCGCTGCGCGCGCCCGCGAGCTCCGCGCCGAGCTAGCCGCGCCTTAGCTCGAGAACACGTCGAGCTTGGCCTCGGCGTCGCGTAACAGTTGCTCGTGCTGTGGATCCGGCACGCCGCGTCGTCGGAAGTAGCTCATCGCGGTCACGATCGCGTCGGTGCCGACCAGCGTGTCGAGCAGCACGTTCGCGACGAGCGCGAGCACCGACGTCACCACGCGCCAGTAGCTGAAGTGCAGCTCGTGAATGAAGTCGGCCAAGCCGTAGACCATCAACGCGGCGGACACGACGATGATCGCGATGTACGCGAGCCAGGTCTTGTGAATGCGATCGTGGGATTCCTGGTTCGACAGCGGCACGGTGAGCCGTCGCCCGGCGACCCCGATGAACACCTGCGCGACGAGGATGCCCCCGTTGCCC
>CAZDGY010000528.1:0-5108 GCA_964504685.1 uncultured Kofleriaceae bacterium
AGGTACGACGATCGGCACGTGTCAACCGATCGCGCTCGCCGCGGCGAACGCACCGGTGTTCGAATCCGGCCTCGAGGTCTGCCGCCTGGGCTTGCTCGGTCAGCCCGCGACGGTCGATGGCCGCGTCGTGCTCGCGTCGGCGCTGCTCGCGCTCAAGCGCTACGACGAAGTGCTCGCCGAGACTCGAGTCGCGATCGAGATCGATCCGACATCGGTGCCGGCACAGCTGCTCAAGGGCGAGGCGTTACTGCGCAAGGGCGACTACGCCGCGGCGCTCGAGACGCTGCAACGCGCGCGTCAGGTCGCACCGGCCGACACCAAGCTGAACGAGCTGTTCGCCGAAGCGCAGCGCGGTGGTAGCGGCAAGGGTAGCGCGAGCATGCCGGCCGCGCAGATGCGAGCGCCGGCGCCGATCAGCGAAGGCAAGACGGTGAACTACCCACAGCACGGCGGGCCCGGGGACGAGGACAGCTTCACCGGCGCGACCTCACTCAAGACCAAGCCGACGACCAAGAGCAAGGGCAAGCCCAAGGGCAAGGACCAAACGCCGCCCCCGGAGGAGCTCGAGATCGGCGACAAGTCGGGCACGGTCGAAGTCGATCCCGATATGGAAGGCATCGAGGTCGACGACCAAGACTTTGGCGACGTCGCCGCGCCGCCGGTCGCCAAGGGCAGGTCCGGTCCTGCGGCGCCGAAGGTCGCGGCCAAGAAGCCGGTGGCCAAGTCGGCCGGGCTCGATCTAACCGCACCGCCCTTCGGCGGCGCTGCCCCTGCCGGGCAGGCCCGCAGCGGCGATCGCGGCGACAGCGCGGACATCGACGAGACCAACGATCGCCAGAAGTTCATGCGCCAGACGATGCTCGGCTCGGCGCCCGGCGTGAAGCCGCCGCCGGGGCCGGTGACGACAGCGCGCAACGCGGTCGGAATGCCCGCGGGGCCGCTCGGCGAGCCGCGCACGAAGCCACCTTCGATGCCGCCGCAGCCGCACTTACCACCGCCATCGACGCTGCCGATGCCGGGGCCGTCGCCGCTGCAGCCGATCATCCCGCCCTCGCGCAACCAGGTCGCGGCCTCGATGCCGACGATCGCGTCGCTGCCGCCGCCGCCGCAACCGCACGGAGGCTTTCCGCCGCCGCACTCGGCGCCGATGTATCCGTCGGCTGCGCCGCCGTTCCCGCCGCAAGCGCCGGCGCCGCCATTGCCGCTGACCGCGCTGGCACCGCCCGGCAACGCAGCGCTGCGTCCGACCGAGCTCGCGCCGGCGCAACCGATGCCGCCGCAGGCGGGCGCGCAACCGTGGGCGCAGAAGACGGTGCTGGCGCCCAACGCGCGCTCGGTCGCCGCGTCGCAAGAACCGACCGCAAAGCCCGACGCGCTCGACCCGGCGCTGCTCTCGCTGCTCGCGGAGACGCCGAACGACAGCGGTCAAGTCGCCGCGCTGCCCAGCCCCGATCGCGACAAGCCCGCCAAAGAGCCGAAGCCGGCGCGCAAGCCGCGGTCGACCGCGTCGATCGTGCTGTGGCTGTTCGTCGGCGCTGTCGTGATCGGCGGTGGCGTCGTCGCAGGTTTCCAGATTCGGTCGGTCCGGCTCAAGCGCGACATCGCGAGTGCGCGCGATCATGCGGCCGAGCTCGCGCACACAGACACGTGGGCCGGATGGGTCCAGGCGCGCAACAGTCTCGCTGGCATCGTCGCGGCATCGCCGACGATCGAGAACCGCGCGGCGCTTGCTCGAGCTCGCGCGACGATCGCGTATGCGTTTGGCGACGGCGCGGCTGAAGCGAAGACCGCGGCGAGCGAGCTAGCAGGGCGGGGCGGCCTCGACGGTGACGTCGCGTCTGCGTTTGTCGCGCTGTCCGAGAACGACATCAAGACCGCCAAGGTTGCGGCCGACGCGGCACAAACCGAAGCTCCGCAAGATGCCGCCGCATTGTACTTGGTCGGCGTGGCGTCGGCCGCCGACGGCGATCTCGCGGGCGCGCTCACCTCGCTACGCGCAGCGCTCGACAAAGACAAGCGTCCGCTCTACGCGGTCGCGGTTGCCCGTGCGCTCGCGACGCGCAACGAATGGGACGACGCGATCAGCGTGCTCGACAAAGCGCTCGCGACCAGCGCTGACAATCCGTTGCTCGCGATCGAGCGCGCGTCGGTGCTCGCCGAGAGCGGCAAGGTCGGCCCCGGGAGCGCTATCGGCAACGAGACACGCGCGCAGCTCGACAAAGTGCTGTCCGACGGTGCGAAGCCGCCGGCCGATCAGAAGCTCGGCGTGTCACCTGCCGAAGTCGCGTTCGGCCAGCTCGCGATGGCGCGGCTCGACTTTGCGCGTGGCGATGGCAACGCCGCGCGTGGCGATCTGCGAGCCGCCGCGGCGATCGGGCTCGAGGATCAACGGTTCGCCGAAGACGCGATCGAGACGCTGTTCGTGATCGGCGAGCTCGGTGCGGCGCGGTCGCGTGCCGAGTACGCGGTCTCGACCTGGCCGACCAGCCGGCGCGCGCGGATCGTCCTGGCCGAGGTCGCGCTCGAACAAGGCAAGCCGACCGAGGCGCTCGACGTGTTGTCGAAGCAAGCCGACGTCGTGCAGCTGCCGTTCGGCCAAGCAGTGCGCGGCGAGGCGCGACTCGCGACCGACGACCTCGACAGCGCGAAGGCCGACTTCGATGCCGCGCTGAAGAAGCTGCCGAACCTCGAGCTCGCGCTCGTCGGCCGCGCCTGGCTCGACCTGCGTGAAGGCGGCGACGTCGCAGCCGCGCGTAAACGGATCGAGCCGCACTACAACGCCGCCGGCGCGAGCCCCGCGCTCGCGACCGTCTACGCTGCGCTGCTCGGCGCGTCGACCGACGTCAAAGATCGGCTCGCCGCGAAAGACATCCTGTCGAAGGTCGTCCAGGGCACGCCCGGCGCCGCGGTCGCCCGCGCCCAGCTCGAGCTCGCGGCGATCGATCGCGAGACCGGCGATGTTCGTGCGGCCCGCGCGCTCTATGCCGATGCCGCGAAGCAAGGGCTACTCGAGGCGCGCATCGCGCTCGGCAACCTCGAGCTCGAAAACCGCGAGCCCGCGGCCGGCCGCGACACGTTCGAGGCGCTGCTCAAAGACGTGGGCGACCACCCGAGCCCGAACCTCATGCTCGATGTCGCTCGTGCGCGCGCGCTGCTCGGCGATCACAGCGGCGCGGCGCAGTTGCTCGATGCCGCGGACAAGACCCCCGGCGTCACGAAGTGGAAGCTCGATCGCGAACGCGGCCGGCTCGCGCTGCGCAAGAACGATTTTGCGGGCGCTGGCTCTGCGCTCGCACGCGCGCTCGAGACCTGCGGCACCGACGAAGACACGTGGATCCTCGCCGCCGATGCCGCGACTGCCGATGACTCGCAGCGCCCGCTCGTCGACAAGCTCGGCAAGCTCGCACCCGATCGGCTCAAAGGCTTGCCGCTCGCCCAGCTCGTCGCGGGCAAGCTCTTGCTCAACGACAATAAGATCCCCGATGCGGAGGCCGCGTTCAAAGCCGCGCGCGATGGGCTCGAAGCCGCACACGCCTCGGATCGCAGCAAAGCGCAGGCGAGCTTTGGCCTCGCCGGCTCGGCGTACTTCCGCAAAGACGACCCGACCTCGCTCGACGGCGTCGATCTCGTGCGCGAGCAAGATCCGACGCTGTACGCCGCCTACGTGTTCGCCGCCGAGCTGATTCGCGATCGCCAGCCGAGAAAAGCGCTCGAGCTCGCGCAAAAGGCGGTCGCGTACAACCCGGACTACATCGATGGTTGGGACGCGGTCGGCAAGGCTGCGGCGAAGGCCGGCAACAAGGCGCTGCTCGCGGACGCGATCGGCAAGCTCGGCGCGCTCGCCCCGAACAGCGACCTGTTCAAAGAGCTCGCCGCGATGAAGAAGTAGCGCGCTACTTCATCAGGATGACGACGGTCGCTGCAGCACCTGCGGCGAGCACGAGCATCACGATCACGATCAGCGTCCACGGCGTGCCGCCTTTGGCACCCTTGCCGTGAACGCCGGTGCGATCCGGCTCGAGCAGGTGCTCGAGCGATTCGACTTCGCCACCACCGTGAGGCGGTGGCACCGACGCGCGCGGCTTGTTCGGCGGCGGCTTGGTCGGCGGTTTCTTGAACGCCTGTTGCTGCGACGAATTGATGCCGAGCTCGCCGGTCCACGCCGAGGTGTCGACGAACGAGCTCGGATCGAGGCTCATCGCGCCTTCGGAATCACCCGCGCCAGCCGGCTGGCCCTCGGCGCCGACGAGCGACGTCATCTTCTGCATCTCGTCGAGGATCAAGGCGTCGATCAGCGACTCCTTCGGCTCGACCGAGCGCTTGCGCATCATCTCGACCTGGGTGTCGCGAACCAGGCTGGCGATGTCGCGCGCGGTGACCTTCATCCGGCGCGAGAACAGGAACTGCGAGAGCGCGTCGCCGAGGTCGGCAGCGTTCTGGTAACGATCGTTCGGATCGCGCGCGAGGGCCTTGCGCACGACCGCCTCGAGCTCGGGCTCGATCTCGGGGTTGAGCGCCGCGATCGACGGCACGCGCGCTTGGCGCACGAGCTCGACCGTCTGGTAGTCGGTCTCGCCGTAGAACAGCCGGCGGCCGGTGAACAGCTCCCACAGGATGATGCCGACCGCGAACACGTCGGCGCGGTGATCGACCTCGAGCCCGCTCGCCGCTTCGGGCGACAGGTAGCTGAACTTGCCCTTCACGACGCCCTGGTCGGTCGACTCGATCTGGGTGTTCGCCTTCGCGAGACCGAAGTCGACGAGCTTGATCTCGCCGTTCTTCGACAACAGGATGTTCGGCGGCGAGATGTCGCGGTGGACGATGCCGAGCGGCTCGCCGGTCTCCGGGTGCTCGACGAAGTGCGCGTACTGCAGCGCCTTGCAGCACTCGGTCATGACGTAGATCGTGTGCGCGACCTCCATCCGCCGGCTCTTCTGCTTCTGGCGTTCGATCAGGCCCTTCAAGTTGCAGCCGTCGACGAACTCCATCACCAGGAAGTAGGCGTTGTCGGGCGTCTTCGAGATGTCGAAGACCTGGACGATGTTCGCGTGCTGCAGGAACAGCGACAGCCGCGCCTCGTCGAGGAACATGGCGACGAACTTTTGGTT
>CAZDGY010000529.1:0-1727 GCA_964504685.1 uncultured Kofleriaceae bacterium
TGTCGCTGGCTCTCGGCCGAGGTGATCGAGCACGTGACGACCCACCCGCCGCCGCGACGCATGACGCCGGAGTCGAAGGCGAAGATCAACGAGATGATCGCCAGCGGCATGTCGGCGGGCGACGCGATGAAAGCAGCGGCCGAGTTCGAGGGCGCGACGCTCGCGATCGGCGACCTGGTCTGGCCGATCAAAAAGGGGCATTAGCGCGTGTGGCCGTTCGACGACGGCGTCGTCGCGCTGTTCGTCGTCACGCTGGCGATCCACGCCGCGTTTGCCAGCTATGTCGTCGTCGGCACCGGGTTCGCGCTCGTTCGGGCGACCACCCCGCTCGCAGCGCGCGTGCGCAGCTGGCTGCCGTTCATGCTCGGGTGCGCGATCACCGCCGGGGTCGCGCCGCTGTTGTTCACCCAGCTGCTGTATCAGCGGCGGTTCTACACCGCGAACTTGTTGCTGGGGCCGCGTTGGCTCGCGGTCGTCCCTGCGCTTGTCGTCGGGTTCTATGCGCTGTACCTCGCTAAGGCATCGGTTCGCTGGCGCACGATCGCGCTGGGTATCGCGCTCGCGTGTTTCGGGTTCGTCGCGTGGTCGTGGAGCGAGCTGCACGAGCTGATGGCCGCGGATGCGACGTGGGCCGCGTTCTACGCGGCGGGCGAGCGCGTGTTCACCGGCGGTGGGATCGCGCCGCGGCTCGTCGTGATCGTCGGCGCGATGGCCACGCAGTTCGCGGCGATCGCGGCGTGGTCGTCCGACGCTGCCGAACAGCGGGTGCTCGGCAAGATCGCGGTTGGTGGGCGGGTGGTCGCGATCGCCGGAGCGCTTTGGCTTTGGCAGGTTGGATTCGACGTTTCGGGAGACGCGCGGGTGTGGTTCGGCGTGCTCGTCGCGGCGGCGCTGATCGATACTGCGGCGTGGCTCGTGATCGCGCGCAAGCGGCGTCAGGGCGCACTCGCCGTAGCGACCGCCGCCGGTAGTGCTGCTCTCATCGCCGCGGTCGTCGTGCGCGAGGCGCCGCGGCTCGCGACGATCGAAGCAGGTCACGAAGCCAGCGGCGGCTGGATGTTCGGCGTGACGTTCGCGATCGGGGCCGTGCTGATCGCGTGGGTCGTGCGCACGGTCAGAGCGCCGGCGAGCTGAGCCCGACCGCGGTGCCGTTGAGCACGGCCGCGATTCGCACGGCATCCTGCACCATGTCCTTCGTAGCGCCGAGCTCGCGCACCGACTTCTCGTGTGATCGCACGCATTGCTCGCAGCCTGTTATCGCCGACGCGGCGAGGCACGCGAGCTCGAAGTCGAGCTTGGCCACTCCGGGGTTGCCGATGATCTGCATGCGCAGCCGCGCCGGCATCTGGCCGTACTCGGCGGCATCGCCCATGAAGTGGACGAATCGATAGTAGACGTTGTTCATCCCCATGATCGCGGCGGCACCGCGGGCTGCCGAGAGCGCGGCCGCGTCGAGGTGCGGCCCGGCGTCCGCCTCGATCGCCGCGATCACATCGCGGTTACCGGTCGTCACCGCGCTCGCGACCGCGACCGTCCAGGCTTGCGCCGGCGTCAGCCCGGTCGAGCTCGTGATGACGCCGAGGTTGATTCGTAAGTCCTTCGCGTGATCTGGCAGTTGTTGTTTGAGTGCATCGATCGTCATTGCGGCTCCTTCACGCAGCGTTGAGCGTGTCTTGGCCTTTTTGCCAGTTGCACGGGCAGAGCTCGTCGGTCTGCAACGCGTCGAG
>CAZDGY010000529.1:1737-5105 GCA_964504685.1 uncultured Kofleriaceae bacterium
TCGGGAATACGGTCTTTCAATGCGTCGATGGACATGTCGGGTTCCTTTCTCGAACGGGAAGAAATGGACCCCGGCGGACGGGGGAACGCCGGGGTCCGCATCTGACTTGGGGTTACGCCGCTTTCAATACGGCATCGCCCTTCTGCCAGTTGCACGGGCAGAGCTCGTCGGTCTGCAACGCGTCGAGCACGCGCAGCACCTCGGCCGGATTGCGGCCGACGTTGAGGTCGTTGACCGACACGAATCTGATGTTGCCTTGCGGGTCGACGATAAACGTCGCGCGCAGTGCCACGCCTTCCTTTTTGTCGAGCACGCCGAGCGCTGTAGACAGCTCGCGCTTGATGTCCGCGATCATCGGGAACGGCAGCTCCGCGAGGTCGGGATGGTTGTTGCGCCACGCGAGATGAACGAACTCGCTATCGATCGAGACGCCGAGGACCTGCGCGTCGCGATCGGCGAACTCGCGGTTCAGCTTGCCGAACGCGGCGATCTCGGTCGGGCAGACGAACGTGAAGTCTTTCGGCCAGAAAAATACGACCTGCCATTTGCCCGGATAGCTGTGCTCGGTGAGCTCGGCGAACTCTTTGCCGTGCTCGCGGCTGACGACTGCGGTGGCGGTGAACGACGGGAACCTGTCTCCGATGGTGAGCATTTGATCTCCTTGGTTGCCCTCACCTTGGGCGCGTCTCGCTGATAAGACAACTTGCATGAAATGATTGGTGTGATAGGAAATATCTATCATGGAGCGTCCGACAACCCGTCAGCTCGAAAGCCTCGTAGCGGTCGCCGATCACCACAGCTTTCGCCGGGCGGCGACCGAGCTCGGCATTTCTCAGCCGGCGTTGTCGGCGCAAGTGCAGGGCGCCGAGCACACCCTCGGCGTGCAAGTGTTCGAGCGCGACCGGCGCTCGGTGCTCGTAACCGCAGCCGGCGAGGAGGTCGTCGCGCGAGCACGTGCGGCGCTGACCGCGATCGACGAGGTCAGCGATGCTGCGCGCCGGCGAGCCGAGCCGCTCGTCGGTCCCTTGCGCCTCGGTGTGATTCCGACCGTTGCCCCGTACTGGCTGCCCGCGCTGCTGCCCGCGGTGCGCAAGCGGTTCCCCAAGCTCGAGCTCGTGTTGCGCGAAGATCAGACCGCGCGGCTGCTCGCGCAGCTCGATGCCGGCCAGCTCGACGCCGCGCTGGTCGCGGTTCCGGTGCCAGGCGATGTCACGACGTTTGCGATCGCGCACGAAGACTTCCTGCTCGCGGCGCGGCGCGGTTCCGATCTGACCCGCAAGCGCGGCAAGCTCGGCGAGCGCGATCTCGAGGATCAGACCGTGCTGCTGCTCGAAGACGGCCACTGCTTGCGCGATCAAGCGCTCGCCGTGTGCTCGCGCGGTGGCGCGATCGAGTCGATGCAGGTGCGCGCGACGAGCCTGCCGACGTTGATCCAGATGGTCGCGGGTGGCATGGGGGTCACGCTGTTGCCCGAAGCGGCGGGCGAGGCGCTCGCGCCTAAGAATGGGCCGGTCGAGCTCTTACAGTTTGCGAAGCCGCATCCCGGGCGGACGCTCGCGCTCGCGTGGCGGACCTCGTCCGCGCGATTACGCGAGTTCCGCATGCTCGGAGAGCTGCTGCGCACCGAAGCCGAGCGCCACCTCGAGCGGGGACGGAGGAATCTTTGACAACTTGCTCGACCTAAGGCGCTGAAATTACGTGTGGCTCGGTCGAAGACCCGTCCCATATTGACAGTGTTATATGACAGTGTTACATAGAAGCAGTGACCCTGGCTGAGCTCGTTGTCGAGGCTGCGACTCGGATCGCGATGCTGCCCGCTCCCAAGAACGGGCAGGTTCGCGCGGTCCCAGACGAACGCACGATTCGGTACTACGGCGCTATCGGATTGATCGCTGGGCCTTGTGCGATGCGCGGTCGGACGGCTCTCTATGACGAGCGGCATCTCGCTCAGATCGTCGCGATCAAGCGCATGCAGGGCGCAGGTAAGAGCCTCGCCGAGATCCAAGCGTTATGGCCGACGATGGACGACGCCACGCTCGCTCGGATGTCCGGTGTATCGCTGGCGCGATCGCGTCGCAGCGATTTCTGGAAACGCTCCGCCGCACCGCGCGCGGCAGCGCCGCCTGCTGCGGTGCCGCCGCCCACGACCGCTCCGGCGCCCGCCGAGCTTCATCTCTCGCTCACGTCCGCCGCCGCTCTCACGCTGCAACTCCCCGCCGATTTCACCCTGTCACCCGCGGATCTCGCCGCACTTCGCGCCGCCGCCGCACCGTTGATCGCCGAGCTCGCAAGACGCGGGCTCGCACCCAAGGAGACCCCATGATGCAACCGACGCCATCGATCACCCTGATGTCCGAAGACGAAGTCGCGAGCTACGGCGCCGACCGCCGCTCCGACGCGAGCTTTGGCGCGCTCGAGACCGCTCGCGGGCTCCTGCCGCTCGTCGCGCTGTCGGTCGATGCACGGGTCAGCGGCGTCGTTGCGTCGATCGAGGTCGTCCAGACGTTCGTGAACACGACGGGAGGTCCGATCGAAGCGACCTACATCTTCCCGCTCCCCGATCGCGCCGCGGTGCATCGCTTTCGCATGGAGGTCGCTGGTCGCGTCATCGAGGGCGTCGTCGACGAGCGCGGTGCTGCGCGCGAGCAGTACGACCAGGCGATCGCTGCGGGCCATCGCGCCGCGATCAGCGAGGAGGATCGCGCTGGGGTGTTCTCGTTGCGCGTCGGCAACCTCATGCCGGGCGAGTCGGCGACGATCCGGCTATCGCTCGTCGGCCCGCTACCGGTCGACGACGGCGAGCTCACGCTGCAATTCCCGTTGGTCGTCGCGCCGCGTTACATCCCGGGCATGGCGCTCGGCGGTGACCCGGCCGGTCTCGGCATCGCCGCAGATACCGACCTCGTGCCCGATGCTTCGCGGATCTCGCCGTCGGTGCGCTTGCCGGGGTTGGCCAATCCCGTCGCGCTGGCGATTCGCGTCGCGATCGCCGACGTCGGTACGGTCGATCTCGCGTCGAGCTTGCATGCCGTGACGACCAGCGAGCGCGATGCGTTGATCGTCGATGTTCGCCCGGGCGAACGGCTCGATCGTGAACTTCATCCTGCGCTGGCGCGTCGAGCCGGTGCGCGGCAGCGACAACGCGCTGATGCGACCATCGCTGATCTGCGCCGACGACGCCGACCGCAGCGGTGGCACGTTCATGCTCACACTCGTGCCGCCGAGCACGATGAATGTCGAAGCAAAGCCGCGCGACATCGTGTTCGTTCTCGATCGCTCCGGCAGCATGCAGGGTTGGAAGATGGTCGCGGCGCGGCGCGCGGTAGCGCGGATGATCGATTCGTTGACATCGCGCGATCGGTTCTGTG
>CAZDGY010000530.1:0-5093 GCA_964504685.1 uncultured Kofleriaceae bacterium
CGCAGCTCGCGCTGCTGCCGGCGACGCCGCTGTCACCCGCGCTGGCGAAGCTCGCGGCCGTCGATCCGAACCGAATGACGCCGATCGAGGCGCTCAACCTACTGGTAGAGCTCAAGTCGTTGGTTTGACTACAGCCGCTTGGGGCTCGCGGCCCCCGAAGGGTCGGAATAGGGGGCTCTGACCCCGAGTGATCCAACTAGCAACCAGCTGAAATCACGAGATTTAAGCTTGGCCTGGAGCTTGTACTAGAGCCCTTCACTCGTTTTACGAGGAGGAGCACTGTGAAGAACCAATTGAAGAGCATCGCGATCGGCGCCGCGCTGTTCACCAGCGCCCAGATGGGCTGTGGTGGCGACGACAATACGGGACCGCTCGGCAATGTCGACTCCCTAGTCATCCTGCAGCGCCCAAAGCGCAACGATATGGGCGACATCTTCCAGTACACCTCGTACATCGCCGGCGCGAAGCTCGTGCAGCTCTCGCCGCCGACCGCGGATGGGAAGCTGACGACCATCTGCTGCGATCAGGCGGGCCCCGAATACGCCAACATCGACATCAACAGCTACGACCTGTCCTTCGATGCGAAGGAGATCGTATTCGCTGGCAAGCTGTCGGATAGCGGCACGTACGGCCTCTATCGCGTGACGATTGCCGATGGCACGGTCACCGCGCTAGCGACCGACCCGCAACGTGATTACGTCTCGCCGATCTACCTCCCCGGCGACCAGATCATGTTCACCAGCAACTCGGTCGTCGAGCCTGGCGCCAACCAGTTCGAAGACGAGTACGAGCGCGGTACGACCACCCAGCTCGGTACGATCGGCATCGACGGCACCAACGAAAACCTCGGCCCGCGCAACCTGTCGCACCGCACCGGCATCAGCCTGGCGTCCGATGGTCGCGTGATCATGACCCAGTGGGACCACCTTGGCCCGATGAACGCCGGCCACCTGATGTTCGTCGATTCGGACATGACGGACCTGCGTGAAGCGTTCGGCAAAGAAGGCACCGCGGCGTCGAACTCGACCCTCAAGGCGCGAGAGATTTCGCCCGGCCGGTTCGTCGCGATCGGCACCGCTCGTAACCGCACGATCAACGCCGGTGCATTGCTCGACGTTCGCCTCGGCTTCCCGTCGACCGACTCGGACGGCAACGTCAGCGCGGCCGACCGCATGTCGGAAGCGAACGCGACCTACGTCAACTGGACCCCGGACGTCCCGCTCGACAACTCGCCGTCGGCGGACACCATCGGTCGTTACTACGACGCGTTCCCGTTGAACGCGAAAGAGAACGCCGACCTGCTCGTGTCGTGGGCCGATGGCCCGGTCGAGTCGGGGACGCTCGCGGCCGCTGGCCTGTCGGCGAACTTCGGCATCTACCTCTACAACACCGAGACGCAGACTCGCAGCCCGATCCTCGACGATCCCAACATGTGGGACATCTTCGCTCGCCCGCTCGCGCCGCGTAACGCGCCGGCGCTGTCGAGCTCGACGAGCGACAACACGCTCAACGGCCAGACGCTGATCGGCTCGATGAACGTGTACGACTCGACGCTCCACACCTTCAACCCGGGCGAGATCTTCGGCGTCCGTGCGATGGAAGGCTTCTCGTCGGAAGAAGGCTTCCCCGAGATGTTCGGCACGACGATGTTCGAAGGCCACGCGAACCTCGGCGTCAACCCGGTCCAACCGGACGGCAGCTGGCTCGCCGCCGTGCCGGCCAACATCCCGGTCCACCTCCAGACCGTCGACAAGTTCGGTATGTCGCTGTTCAACGAGCCGGTTTGGTTCTCGGGCCGCGCTAACGAATCGCGCGTCTGCGGCGGTTGCCACGAAGACCGTGCTGCGACCACCGTCATCAACCCGGGCATCACGCAAGCCGGCGCCGTTGGCCCGACTGCTGACATGGGCACCGTTGCTCGCGCCGACCGCATGATGGCGCAGACTGACTTCAATCGAGCCGACATCATCGACCCCGCCGGCGACGCGGCTGCGACCCTGGCTTCGTCGAGCAAGCTCGTCGGTATGGGCTGGGACACCGTTGTCCAGCCGGTGTTCGACGGCAAGTGCGTGAGCTGCCACAACGCGACCACGAACACGAACATCGGCGCGTACCAAATCATCAACCCGGCGACGGGCGCGGTGGTTCTCAACTGGCACTTCGACCTGTCGAACACGCCGATGATGGTGAACTACGGCGGCAACGACACCGAAGCGAACATGGAGACCTTCTCGGCTTCGTACTTCACGAACGCTGGCCCGGACATGGAAGCCATCGAGAAGAACAACCTGATGATCGTCGGTGACTTCAAGATCTACATGCTGCCCACCGACGCGGCGCACTCGCCGATTATCCAGAAGGTCAACCCGACCCAGCTGTTCCCGAACCCCGACGCGACGGTCCACGCATTCGACGTCACTGCCAACCCGCCGCACTCGATGAACGGCACGAACTACGCCGAGCTGACGCCGACGGAGTTCTACAAGTTGATCCTCGCTGCTGACATGGGCGTGAACTTCTACGCTCGCGAGAACAACCCCAAGAACGCGCCGTAATCGCGGGAACCAAGGAGAACAACCATGAAGAACATCGGTAAAAAACTCGCCGCGGTTGCCCTCGCTATCGCTGCTTCGTCTGCCCCGGCCGTCGCTGGTCGTGGTGGTGGTGCAGCGGCGATTCAGGCCGCGGTTCAATCGAACTCGACGGACGCTATCATCGCTGAGGTGGAGCGCGCCGAAGGCCTGGTCTGCGGCGACTGCGTGCAGACCGTCGGTGCCCTGCTCAACGACTCGCGCTACGAAATCCGCGAAGTCGCGGCCTGGTGGTTCGGCAAGCGTATCGGCTTGCGCAACCAGATGATCGCCACGATGAAGTCGAACCTCGCGGGCGGTGACTCGAGCTCCGTCCGCAACGCGGCCGACTTCCTCGGCACGCTGCGCCAATACGACACGCTGCCTGCGATGCAGACCGCGTTCGTCAAGGTGGACAGCGATGCGAAGCTGGCGATCGTTCGCGCGGTCAAACGCTTCGGCACGGTGAAGGGCAACGCGGTACTGCAAACCGCGATGACCGACGCCGACCCAGCGGTCCGCGGTGCGGCAGTCGCCGCGTGGCGTGAGGTGTCGAACCAGGTCTCGGCGCAACCCGTCGAGCCGCTGTTGACCGACGCGGACGCGGGAGTGCGCGCCCAAGCGGCGGCGGTCGTCGGGGCGCTGCGGGACGGCGCGGCGGTCGCGGCTCTCAACGCGATGGTCGTCAACGATGCCGACTCGCAAGTTCGCCACAACGCGGCGTGGGCACTCGGCCGGATCGGCGCGCAGAGCTCGCGCGAGGCGTTGACCGCGGCGTCGCATGACCCGTCGGGTCTGGTCAGTGGTGTGGCGAAGGCCGCACTCGCCTCGTTGCACTGATCTCTGCAACATAGATCGTGATCCGAGCCGCGCTTGCAAAGCGCGGCTCGTCGCATTTTAGGAGTAGGATCAACGCATGAAGCTACGTTGGGTAAGCTTCCTCGTCACCCTTGGTGTCGCTGGGAGCATCGCAGTCGGCGGCTGCGGTTCGTGCGATTCGGCGCCAGGCACGACCTACTTCGATCGGGTTGTCGAGCCCGTGCTCAAGCAGCACTGCGCTGGCAACACGTCGGGTTGTCACGCGGTCGATCCGATGGGAGACCCGTCCCAGATCGTGGTCGGCAACCTCGATGTCACGTCATTCGCGTCGATCTCGAAGCGGCGCGACGTGCTGACCCGGTTCGGCGCGTATCCGTATCCGCTGCTGTTGATCAAAGCGGTCGCGCCGCTGACCCTCGATCCGAATCCGGCCGACGCGACGATGAAGCTGCAGATGCCGTACGGCAACGGGTTCATTCCGATCGACGTGTTCCACGGCGGTGGCTCGATCTTCGCGGTCGACTCCGACGGGTTCAATACGCTGCAGACCTGGCTCGAGAACGGCGCGACCGAGGACGGGCTCAAGCCCGCGACCCCGGCGCAGACCGGTAACGGCGCGTGCTCGACGCTGATCCCACCGAACCCCGATGGCTCGATGTTCGACCCGACCGCGGCGCAAGCCGATCCAAATTTCGGTGCGTTCAAGTCCGGCGTCCAGCCGATCCTGACGAACTTCGGCACCCACGGCTGCGCGTCGAGCAACTGCCACGGCGCCCAGCAATCGGACTTCTACGTCACGTGCGGCAACGACGACACGCAGATCGCGTTCAACTTTAGCCAGGCGTCGAAGTTCGTCGCGCCGACGGTCTCCGACTCGTCGCTGTTGCGCGTACCGCTCGCGGTCTCAGCGGGCGGTCGCGGCCACACCGGCGGCGATCAGTTCCCATCGACGACCGACGGCGACTACGTCACGCTGCTCAACTGGGCGACCTCGGTGGCGGGTTCGCAACCGGCTTTTGGCACGGGCGATCCGGGCCGGACGTTCTTCGCGACGTACGTCCAACCGGTGTTGTTGCAACGCGGCTGCGAGTTCCAGGCGTGTCACAGCCCGCAGGCGTTCAACGACTTCAAGCTACGCAGCGGAACCCAAGGGTTCTTCTCGAGCATCTCGCTCGAAAAGAACTACCAGCTGCTGAAGAACAACTTCATGGCGCTCGAATACCCCGATGTCCGCCGCGGTCGCGCGGTCGCCAAGACGATCTTGTTCGACGACGCGCGGATCAGCGACAACGATCCGACTCAGGTCGGCGGCATCGCGCACCGCGCGGGCTCCGTACTCGAAACGCCGAACTGCCCGGCGTGTAGCGCGCCGCTGCAAAGGCCGGTGGCTGATCCCGCGACGTGCCCGGCATTCAATCCAGCGGCGCCCACGCCGTCCGCAGATACGCCGGTGTTCTGCCTGATGCAAGACTGGCTCGAAGTCGAGCGCGCGGCGCTCGGCGCCGGTGTGGCGGCGATGGATCCGACCGATACGTCGGTGTCGATCGTCTACGTCAGTCGACCGGGCGGCTCGAAGCTCGGTCGGCTCGAGTACGACCAAAACGAAGGCGGCTCGGATCTGCTCGCGCAGCCGGTCAGCTTCGCCGACGCGTTCGGCCAGGGCATGGTGAAGGCCGGCGCGCCGGTGTCGCTGCTGACGAACTG
>CAZDGY010000531.1:0-5090 GCA_964504685.1 uncultured Kofleriaceae bacterium
GTTCTCGTCCTCGTCAGCAGCCTCGGGCTCGCGCTCGTCGGCTCGGCGCGTGGCGCGCCGGCGAGTGATCCGGCGTTCCTCGGCATCGTGATGTCGAGCCCGACGCCCGGGCTGTGCGAAGTGCAGCGCGTCGAAGAGTCGAGCCCGGCCGACGCCGCGCACCTCTTGCCCAACGATCTGATCATCACGTTCGAGGGCCAACGCTTGGTCGCCACGCCTACGATCGACGCCTGTCGTCAGCTGACGAACGCGATCGCCACGCATGCGGTCGGCGATGTCGTCCACTTCGATGTCATCCGCCACGGCACGCCGACCGCGCTGTCGGCGACGCTGTCGAGCCGGTCCGAGCTGCTCAACCGGCTTTACATCGATCGCCCAGCGCCGACCCTGACCTTGATCGACGCCGAAGATCCGGAGACCTCGATCTCGCTCGACGTCGGCCGTACGACGATCGTCGGTTGGTACTTCCCGTCGCTGTGTATCGACTGTCACGTCACGTTCGAGCGGCTCGCCGATCGCGCCGCCAAGCGCACGGGCCGCGAGATTCAGGTCATCGCGGCCGCGCGCCCGACCAGCTCGCAACAGTCGTACGAGTCGATCGATCCGAAAGACCTGGTCGATGCACTCGGCGTTCGCCACGGCGTCGCGCCTGGTGTTCGCGCGGCGGCGACCGGAGCGCCCGCGTTCAAGGAGCTGATCGAAGAGCCGCGGATCTACTTCACCGTGATCGATCGCGGCGGCGTGGTGCGGTTCATCGCGCCGGCGTCGCCCGAAGCGGACGACGTCGATGCCGTGCTCGACGAGATCGTCGCGGCGGCCGAGCACTGCGAACGCGCGCGCGTCGGCCATCACTGAGTCATGCTGCGCGAGCTCGACGGCAAGCGGCCGAAGATCGGCCACGGCGTGTTTCTCGCCGAGACCTGCGCGGTGATCGGCGACGTCGAGATCGGCGACGAGTCGTCGATCTGGTACTCGACGGTCGTGCGCGGCGACGTCATGCCCATCCGGATCGGCGCGCGGACGTCACTGCAAGACGGCACGATCATCCACGTCACGTCAGGCTTCTCGGGCACGACGATCGGGAGCGACTGCACGGTCGGTCATGCCGCGGTGATCCACGCGTGCACGGTCGAGGACGAATGCTTGATCGGCATGGGCGCGATCGTGCTCGACGGTGCGCGCGTCGGACGCGGCAGCTTCGTGGGTGCAGGTGCGCTCGTGACGCCGGGAACCGACATTCCGCCCGGCAGCTTCGTCCTCGGTGCGCCGGCGAGGGTTCGCCGTCCGGTGAACGACAAGGAGCGGGAGCAGATCGCTTACGGCGCCGCGCACTATGTCGAGCTAACGCGGCGCTACCTTGCAAGCGCGCCCCGAGTATCGCTACCGTAGTGAAGCTGTCGGCGGCCCGGGCGTCAGACTCAAGCAACGATGCAATCGGGACGAACGAGCGAAGCGGCGAGGCGGCGAGGCGGCGTGCTCGCTCGCTCGCTTGCGGTCGCAATCGCGGTGCTCGCGATCGCGGTGCATGCCGCACCGGCGTACGCCGACAACGTCACGACGTTGATCGATCAGCTCAAGAGCGATGACTCCGACAAGGTTCGGCTGTCCGCCGCGATCAACCTCGCGAAGCTCGGCGATCCGCGCGCGATCCTCACGATGGTCACCGCGCTCGGTAACGACTCGAGCGCCAGCGTGCGCAGCGCGTGTGCGGTCGGCCTGTCCAAGCTCGTCACCGGCGCGACCGATGCCTCGCGCAAACGGCTCGCGATCGACGCGCTGAAGAAAGCGGCGTCGAGCGACGACAGTGATTCGGTTCAGGGGCAGGCGCAAAAAGCGCTCACCGCGATCGGCGTCGCGGTCACGCCGTCCAACCCCACGAGTCCGAGCAATCCGACCTCGCCGGGAGCTAGCGGCGGCATTTACGTAAACATAGGCCCGATGTCGAGTAAGGCCGGGACCAACGACGCGAAGTTCCAGGCGCTGATGGCGAAAACCGCACAACAGACGATGTCCAAGGTCGCGTCCAACATGATGACGACGTGGCCTGGGTCACCACCGAGCAAGGCTGCTCTCACCGCCAAGGGCGTCGCCGGGTTCTTCGTCGACGGGACGCTTAACGAAGTGAAGATCAAGGAATCTGGGTCTTCGTCGACGATCTCCTGTAAAGTCAACATGTTGATCGCGAGCTTCCCCGACAAGTCGATGTTTGGGTTCCTCAACGGCGGCGCCTCGGTGCAAGCGAGCGCCAGCCCGCGCGATGAAGCCATGGCAACCGAGGACTGCATCTCCGCCGTTGTCGAAGACTTGATCACGAAGAAGATTGTTCCGACGATCAAGTCGAAGGCATCCCCGTAATGGCTGGCCCCGCGAACAAAGGCTACAAGCGCAGCTGGAAGAACCTCTTGCTCAACAAGAGGTATCAGCTGCGGTTCACGCTGTTCATGGTCGGTCTGTCGGCGCTGCTGATGGCCGGCTTGGGCTTCTGGGTGATGCGCGAGGCGAACGTCGCGACCTCGGTCGGTCGATCGCGCGTCGTCGGCGAGCCGTGCGTGAAGGTCCCCGACCTCAAGCCCGAAGAGGCGTTTCCGGATCCCGCGCCACCGCCGCCTGCACCGCCGGTCGAAAAACCGGTCAATGTGCCGCCGCCCGACACCGACGCGAACGACAAGGCCGCGGCCAAAGCCGATCCCAAAGCGCCTCATCACGCGACGGTTCAGATCGACGACGAGACGATGACGCTCGTGCCGCCGGCCCCGATCGTTCAGACCGTGCCGAAAGACTGGGGCGACGCGGTCGTCGAGCACTGGTCGTGCGAGATGCGCCAGGCCGGAGCGCTCGATGATCTCGAACGCGGGCGCACGCGGATCTTGTTGGTGATCGTCGCGACCAGCATCGGCCTCCTGCTCGGGCTCGCGGTGTACGGCATCAACTCGACGCACAAGGTCGCCGGCCCGTTGTTCAAGGTCACGCTGTATCTCGGCAAGATGCGCGAGGGCCGGTTCGACAAGGTCTACAACCTGCGCAAAGGCGATCAGCTCGTCGACTTCTACGATCACTTCAAGGCGGCGCACGCAGGCGTCGTCAAGCTCGAGCGCGATGACCTCGAGCAATTGCGCGCGGTGATCGCGGCGGCGGAAGCGGCAGGCGTCGAGCACGACGTGATGGGCGAGCTGCGTGCGCTGGTCGCGCGCAAGGAGAAATCCCTTGAGTGACGTCCCGTCGGCCACGGTAGTGCAAGACGGCAAGCTCGGCGGTGACGTGCCCAAGAACGGCGCGCCGCAGCGTCCGAAGTACAAGCGCAAGCTGTCGAACTACCTGCTCGATAAGAAGCTGCAGCTGCGCTACGTCCTGATGGTCACGATCCTGTCGGGCGTGATCGCAGGTTCGCTCGGCTACCTCATCTATCAGCAGCGCCACATCGCGTCCGCATCGATCGAGCAAGACATCGCCGCGCTCACCAAGGACGACGATTTCCAGAAGCAGGTCGCCGGTGAGCTCGAATCGACCGATCGCGTCCTCGTCTACAAGATGGCCGGCTTTGGTATCGGCCTCGTGCTGATCTTGTCCGCGTATCTCGTGATCATGACGCACAAGGTGGCGGGCCCGCTCTACAAGGTGTCGATGTACTTCGATCGGATGGCGGACGGTCGGCTCGGCGTGGTGACCGCGTTGCGCAAGGGCGACATGCTGCAGGACTTCTACACCGCGTTTCGAGAGAGCCACGACGCGATGCGGGCGCGGCTGACCGCCGATCACGAAGCGATGATCGCGGCGGTCGACAAGCTGCGCGACGCGAGCGCGAAGGGCAATCGCGCGGAGCTCGACGCGGCGATCGGCAAGCTCGAAGCGCACAACGGCACGCGTAAGAAGCAGCTGTCGTGAAAGGGCGCGCTGTCGTCGCGCTCGCGCTCGCGGGTGCGCTCGTGCCGGCGATCGCCCTCGCCGAGCCGCTGCAGCCGCGTTCGATCTACGCGTTCAAAGCGCATCCGCCGGTCCGCGGCGCGAGCGTCGATGCTGCGACGCCGTACTTCTACGTGTCGTACGGCGAGATAAAGACGATGGCGGGGGCGGGCGGCATGTTGATGCAGTCCGATCCGGCGCTCGCGGCAGTCGACTTTCACTCGCTCGGCGAGATCGCGATCGAATCCGCCGACGACCAACAGATCGTCGAGATCGGCTGGAACGTCGACGCCAGCGTCAACGGCGATCTCGAGCCGCACCTGTTCGCGTTCCATTGGATCAACGGCGTCGGCACTTGCTACAACGGCTGCGACTTCGTCCAGATGTCGGCGACGCGGATGCCCGGGATGCGCGTCGTCCCTGGCGAGGTCGACGAATACGGCATCGCGTACGCGAACGGCAACTGGAACCTCTACTACCAGGGCGAGCTGATCGGCTACTTCCCCGGCACCGAGTGGGGCGGCACGTTTACGAGCGCGGGGCTCGTGCAATGGTTCGGCGAGGTCTCGGCGGGCAGCATGACGCCGTGCACCCAGATGGGGAACGGCGCGTTCGGCACCGCGAGCGGAGCGGCGACGATGACCGGGCTGTACATCATCGACGCGCAGGGCGCGCAGACGCCGGCGCAGATCGAGCAGATCGCGGTCACATCGCCAACCGCTTACGTCGATGGCGCGGTCAGCTCGGACGGCTTCGCGTTCGGCGGGCCTGGCTTCCCCGCGTCCGCGGCGTGTTGTCAGCCGAAGAGCTGCGTCGAGCTCGGCGTGCAATGCGGTGAGCTGGTCGCCGACGGCTGCGGGATCGATGCGGCGTGCGGTGAGTGCCCGGGCGGCGCGGTGTGCTCGGCGACGAACCAGTGCCCGGCGGCGGTCGGGGCCGATCGGACGCTGCCGGGCGACGACGTCTCGATTCGCGACCCCGGCGGGAGCGGTGGCTGTTGCGAAGCCTCGGATGGCTCGCCGACCGGCGCGATCGTGCTCGCGCTCGGCGTGATGCTGGCGGCGCGCCGGAAGCGACGCGGAATGGCGGCGCGGTTCGCACGATGAGCTCGGTGTTGCTCGAGCTCGGCGAGCGTAACTGGACGCTGGGTTTGCCGTCGGCGGCGAAGAGCGCGTTGTTTCGCGCGCTCG
>CAZDGY010000532.1:0-5088 GCA_964504685.1 uncultured Kofleriaceae bacterium
TCGAGCACGCCATCCCATCCGCGGTCGCGACGTACACCGTCGAGCCGGCGACCGCGATGTCGTTGATCGTCTGGCCCGCGAGACCGGCGCGTGCCCAGCCCGCGCCATCGTATGTCCACACGCCATCCTGCGTGCCGGCGAGCAGCGTCCCGTTCGTGACCGCCACCCCTTCGTATGCGCCCGCGAGGTCGAGGACCTGCCAGGTCGCGCAACCGTCGTAGCTGGCCGCGACGTCGATCGAGCCTCCGATCGTGAACACCGCGCCGGTCGCCGGATCGACGACAAGGTGGCTGATCAATGCCGGATCGCGACCGCAGCGCGTCCAGGTCGCGCCGGCGTCGCTCGAGCGGATCGCGTAGCCGCCGTCGACCACCGCGTAGAGCGTGCCGTCGCTGGCGCGCACGATGTCGCTGAACGTTCCGCCCACGGGCAGCTGGATCGGCGTGAACACGCTCGCCACCCCGCCATCGCCGGTCGCGTCGAAGCCGATGCGGCCGCACGCGCCCGCGAGCCCGCACGCGATGACGATCGCAGACCGCACACGACAATCATAGCTATGCGGCGCGCGCGTGATCGCGGTCGGCACCTCGAATCACCGACCGGTCGTAGCCACACTTACTCCGCCGTCGCGGGCTAGACGGTGCGCGCCCCCCGCTGGCACGATATCTGCTCGTGTTGCGCGCCATGACCGTGATGCGTCGCGTGTTCGCACTGTCGCTGGTCGCATTCAGCGGCAATGCGCTCGCCGACTCACCGCCGAGCGGTGACAGCGTCGGTTCGTCGTCGCTCGAGGCCGTGATCCCGGCGGATCCGCTCGCCGCGCAGGGCCAAGAGCTCGCGCGCCAGGGCGAATTCAGTCGCGCGATCCAGCTGTTCAAGCGCGCCGACGCCGAGCATGCGACGTCCGGGCACGCGTGCTTGATAGGGCTCGTCTACACCCGCCGCGAGCTGTGGTCGCAAGCCGAAATCTTCTTCGATCTATGCACGCAACGCGCGACCACGGCCGACCCGACCCCCGACTGGCTGCCCGAAGCGCGGCGCCAGCTCGACGCCAAGCTCGCCGAGGTCGATGCGGCACCGATCGACGTTCGCGTCGCACCCGCAGGTCTCGCCGCCCGCATCACGGTGTCGTCGTTCGCGCCCGACGAGAGCTTCGCGCCTCGCACGATACATCTCGCGCCCGGCAGCTATGTCATCTCCGCGAGCGCGCCGGGCCGAACCGACGCGCAGGTCGCGATCCAAGTGACTTCGCACACCGCGCAGATCGCGACGCTCGTGCTGCCGATCTCGCCGGTGCCGCCGACGCCAGAGCAACGACTCGGAACGAGGTTGATCTACGGAGCAGTCGGTGTGGCCGCGGTCGGCGTGTTGTTCCACGCGCTCGCCAACAACGAGCGCAGCTCTCTGCAGGCGGCGTCGACGAGCGACAACCCCGTCGACTACCAGCACCACGTCGGTGCCTTCGAGCAAGACCGCGTGATCGCGATCAGTGCCTACGCGCTCGCCGCCGCGGGGCTCGTCACCGGCCTGATCCTGCGCCGCCATCTTGCGGAGCACGCTCCGGCGATCGGCGGGGCGATCACCTCGGGCGGCGCGATGCTGTCCGTCGAGTGGCAGCGATGAGGCGACTCACGCTCGCGGTCGTGCTCGCCGGCTGTTTATCGGAGCCGCCGCGTCCGCACGGCGATGGTCCGCCGATCGCGGCGGGCAGCGTGCTGCGCGCGGAGCTCGCGGTTGGCGATCTCGACGGCGATGGCTACGACGACATCGTCGCGTGGGGCAACGAAAGCATGCGCGGTCAGAACCCGACGTTGTTCGTGTACTGGGGTGGCGAGCAGCTCGAGAACCCCGACGTGCGCGTCGATCTGACGATCGACGATCCGAGCGCATCTGGTACGCCGGTCTGGTTCGAAGTGCTCACCGCGTCGATCTCGATCAGCAGCGACGGCGATCGCGGCGTCGTCGTGCTTACGGGTCAGGACACCGCCCCGGAGTCCCGGCCGGTGAATCCGCCGCGACTGGTCTACACGATGTATGTCCCGGCCGGTCACCGATCGCTCGGAGCACCAACCCGGTCGTCTGCTCGAGCGGAAGAGATCGGCGGCTACACCGACCTTCCAGCGCCGGTCGTCGCGCTCGCACACGATCCGGTGCAACCTCCACCGTTGCGCGAGCTCGTCGCTGGCGACGATACGCCGTGGGTGTTCGCCGGCCCTCCAACGTCTAGCTCGGTCGGCAGCGCCACCGGCTATTGGGACCTCGACCAATTCGAGATGCCGCACTTCATGCAACACGTGTTCGTATTGCCGCCCGAGGGCCCGAGCGAAGATCTGTTGCTGATCACGGGCGGCCGCGCCTATCGCGTCGTCGGAACCGGCCCGATGTTCGAAATGGCGGACGGCGGAGTCGCGCTCGCGGGCTCACCGAATAGCAACCGCACGGTGCGAGGAGCGCAACTCGCCAACCACTTCTACGCGGTCGCCACCGATCAGTTCATGGCCGGCCAGCTCGCCATCGTCGACGTTCCGCCGGGCGCAGACCCGGTGAGCTATGGGATGGTCGTGCAGTCGTCGATCACGCCGACCGATGCGACGATCGGCGATGCCGATGGCAACTCGACCGTCGATGTCGTGACGATCGAAGGCCAAGCGTTGAGCGTTTACGAGGACCTTGGTCTCGATCCTACGATGTCGACGTTCAAGCTGGTGTCGCCGCGCATGTCGGTCGGCGACTACGACCTGATCGCGGTCGGCAACTTCCAGGGCGACGCGCGCCGCGAGATCTACGTGTTGTCGTCGACGAACCCGTCCGAGCCGCCGATGTGTTTTCGTGTCGACGGCAACGCGCTCGACCCGTGCAACGACGAATAGCTACTTGCGGCGAAGCTGCTTGATCGGCCGACCCGCGGCGGAGTCTGTGATCAACGTATCCAAGCGTTTGGCGCGGGTCTCCTCGCGCTTCGCACTGACGACCCAATGGTAGGCGGTGCGCCGGTACCACGGTGCCTGCGCCGAGAAGTATGCCCACGCCGCGCGATTCGCCTCGAACCGCCGCTGATCGGCCGGCGCGAGCGTCGCGGCCTGCGCGCGTTCGAACGAGTAGATTGCGGTGCGCTCGGTCCGACGCGCGGCGAACGCCTTTGCACCGGCCGGCATCACCTTTCCGGCTTTCGTCAGGGCGGCGATCTTCGCGACGTTGATCGCGCTCCAGATGCTCGTTGGTTTGCGCGGCGTGAATCGGATCGTGTAGCGGTCGTCGTCGATGCGGTGGCGCACGCCGTCGATCCAACCGAAGCACAGTGCCTCGTCGACCGACTCCGACCAGGTCAGCGTCGGGCGGCCGGTCGCGCGCTTGTGAAAGCCGACGACGAGGTCGTCGCGCTGGGCGTGATGCTCGGCGAGCCAGCGGCGAAATGCCGCCGGTGAATCGAAATACATGGCGGTCGGTCTGCGACCACGAGCGGCCATCGGCGTAGCGTACGCCAACTATGTCTCATCGATTCCATTTCTTCCGCGCGGGCGGCGTCGACCAGGTCAGCATCCGCGACGGCGCGGACATGCTCGGCCTGCCCGAGCTCGACCAGAAGCTGTGGGTCGCGCTCGCGATGCCGACGAAGGGCATCGCGTTGGATTCCGCGACGCTCGGCGCGCTCGATCTCGATGGCGACGGACGGATCCGCGTTCAGGACGTCCTCGCCGCGATCGCGTGGGCGAAGTCGACGTTCACGAAGCCGGGCGAGCTGCTAACCACCGCCGATTCGGTCGCGCTCGCCGCGATCAAAGACGATACGATCGTCGCAGCGGCAAAGCGCATGCTCGCCGACCTCGGCAAGCCGAGCTCGACGTCGATCTCGGTCGAGGACACGACCGCGATCAACAAGGCGTTCGCCGAGACCGTGCTCAACGGTGACGCGATCGTGATCCCGACGTCGACCGACAACGCGGAGCTCAAGCGCGTCATCGAAGACATCATCGCCTCGGTCGGCAGCTCGGTCGATCGCAGCGGCAAGCCTGGGGTCGATCAGGCGCTCGCCGATACGTTTTTCGCGGCGGTCGACGAGCGCGCGAAGTGGATCGCGGCCGGTCGCGCGGGGCTCGCACCGCTCGGCGAGCTGACCGGCGAAGCTGCCGCCGCAACCGTCGCGGTGCGGGCGAAGATCGACGACTTCTTCACGCGTTGCCGGGTCGCCGCATTCGATAGCCGCGGCGCTGCCGCTCTCGGTGGCACCTCCGAGGAGCTGGTTGCGCTCGGCACGCGCAGCCTGACCGTGGGCGACGAGCTGCTCGCGCAGCTCCCGCTCGCAAAGATCGAACCCGGCGCGCGACTTCCACTCACGACCGGCATCAACCCGGCGTGGGCGAGCCGGATGGCGACGTTCGCGAAAGCTGCGGTCGTACCGATCGTCGGACAACGCGACTCGCTCACGCTCGACGACTTCGCCGCGATCGTCGACAAGCTCGCGTCGTATCAAGCGTGGCTCGATGCCAAGCCGGTCACGAAGGTCGACGCGCTCGACGCCGTGTGGGTCGAACGGCTCGCGACGCCCGAGCTACGCGCGGAGCTGACCAAGCTGATCGCCTCCGATGCCGCGCTCGCCGGCGAGTACGCGCAGATCAGCGCGGTGACCAAAGCGGTGTTGATGCGCCGCGACTTCGGCCGCGTCTTGCGCAACTTCGTCAACTTCTCCGACTTCTACGGCAAGCAAGACGGGGTGTTTCAAGCCGGCACGCTCTATCTCGACGCCCGCGCGTTTCACTTGTGCGTGCCGGTCAGCGATGCGGGCAAGCACGCCGCGCTCGCCACCGCATCGGACGCCGCGCTCATCTACTGCGATATCTCTCGCAAAGGCGAGACCAAGCAGATCGCGACCGCGCTGACCAACGGCGACGCCGACAACTTGTTCGTCGGCCGCAACGGCATCTTCTACGACCGCGACGGCAACGATTGGGACGCGACGGTCACGAAGTTGATCAACGCGCCGATCAGCGTGCGCGCCGCGTTCTGGGCGCCGTACAAGAAGCTGGTCAAGACGATCGAAGACAACGTCAACAAGCGTGCCCAAGCCGCCGATGCCGCGGCGAACGAGAT
>CAZDGY010000533.1:0-5082 GCA_964504685.1 uncultured Kofleriaceae bacterium
CCTTCGCCGGGACCTTGAACTTGTCGAGCGTCGCCGCGAGGTCTTCGACCAGCGCGGTGAACTCTTCGTCGACCAGCTCCATGCCCGCGTGCGAGGTCTCCATGTCTTGCCCGCTGTACTTGCAGGGGCCGCCGGTCGCCATGCATACGAACTCGACGAGCAGGCTCTTGAGCCGCGGGATGTCGGTGTTGATAAATCGGATCTTGATCCGATCATCTGCGGCGACCCGGCCGATGAAATCATCGACTACCGCGACGATCGCGCGTTGGCCGCCGAGCCGATCGTACAGCTCGGGCTGAGCCGAGGCGGGTTTGGCGGTCGCCGGAGCGGTTGTCGCCGTCGTCGTCGACTTGGTTGCGGCCTTACCGCCACCACAAGCCATCATCACCACGCACGAGAGTGCTGCGAGCTTCGTCACGATGCCTCCGTCTTGGTTACTGGAACAGCACGCTGTAGGCGGCCGTGTTGTTGTCGTCGCCGTCCGGATCCGGCAAGGCCGAGAACGTGGAGTAATCGGCCGGCGTCGGATCGGTGCTGTGATTCTTGATCAGGTCGATCACGAACGACGTCAGAGTCGGGTTCGTAACCGAGCCGTCCGAACCGGTGGTGGCGTCCCCCGCGAGGGAGGGGTTGTCGTCGCCGCAACCGGTGGATGCCAGGCCGAGCCC
This sequence comes from uncultured Kofleriaceae bacterium, assembly GCA_964504685.1. Lineage (GTDB taxonomy): Bacteria > Myxococcota_A > Polyangia > Haliangiales > Haliangiaceae > JABFXX01. The sequence continues at coordinate 669 of CAZDGY010000533.1, forward strand.
GACAGCGATAGCGATGCCAAAGCTCGCGCGGGCGAGCTGATTCCTCAATAACCTCATGCGGTCTCCCTCGAGTAGTGGTGGACCTTCCAACTACGACCGTCCCCCCTAGGCGGATCGGTGGCTGGAGCGACTACTCCGCGGGATCGCGGGAGCGGCGGGCTACTCGGTGACGGTCGTGTTCGTGAACGCGTTGGGATGGGCGTTGATCACGTGCGACTTGAAGGAGGCGCCGGCCTTCGCTGCGTTGACCGTGACGTTCCCGGGCGGGACATTGATGCAGAACCCGGCACCATCGGTGCCGGTCGAGATCTTTCCAGTGGGCGTTCCGGTGCCGGGGTCGGTGTAGCGATACGCGCCCGACGCGGGGTCGCTCTGCACCGTCGCGCCTGTGATCGCCGCGCCGGTCGCGTCCGTGATCTCCACGACGACAAACCCGTTCGACGAGCTCTGGCCCGTGATGAAGCCGAGTAAGCCGAAGTCCGTGGTGTTGATGAGGTTGAGGTCGGTCGACGTGTCGGCCTGAAACGGCGCTGCCGGATAGACGTAATTGTCGACGTAGCCCGACAGCGTCGCCTTGATGAACGCATCGACGACGAGCCCGTCGGTCGTGACCATGAACGAATACGTGCCGTCCGCACCGGAGGTGGCCGAAGCGATCGCAGTCGTCTCGTCGCTGGTCTTGTAAAGACCGATGGCGACGCCGGCGAGCGGACCGCTGCTGCCTTGCCCTTGGTTCGTCGCGGTGCCGGACAGCGTGATCATCGGCGGCACGTTCGGCGGCGCATCGAGAAACACGCGCGCGTCCACCGGCTTGCTATCGCCCCCGGCGTCCGGGTTGGCCTTGCCACCGCCAGAGCCGCAAGCCGCGAGAATCACGAACGACGCGTACAACTTCATGCGCGGCAGCGTGCACCCGGTCCGGGTCGCCAATTCTCACATCTCGCGAACATCCGCTGTCATTCGCGGGGGACGCGCTACCCCCGCGATATCCCACGGTCTCGATCGCGCGCGCTTAGGATGCCCGCTTTCACCCGGGAGAACTGACGTGAGCGTGAACTCGAGGAGTCTGGTGGCGATGAGTGTGACCGCGATGCTGTGCGCGGGCGCGATGTGCAACGGGAACACCGAGCCGCAGCAGAGCTACGTGAACTACGCCGATCAGGCGTGCGACACGATCGTCAACGGGATTCCGCCGGAGGGCTGCCCCGGTAACGCGGGATCGCCAGGACAAGATCCAACGCAATACAACTGCCCGGTCGGCACCGCGGCAGATCCCAACTTCTGCGGGGTGTGCTCGACGACGATGCAGTGCGAATACTGCCCGTCCGGCTACAACTGCCCGTCCGATCCCTGCGGTTCCCACTGCGTGCCCGCAGCGACCTGCCCGGCCGGATATCCGGTCGACTGCAACAACGGCTATTGCTGCCCGGGCGATCACCCGGTGTGCTGCGGCGACGGCACGACGTGCGGCACCGATGACTCGGCATGCGGCAGCAGCGGTGGCGGCGGCGGCGGTGGTGGCGGCGGCGGACTCGGCTGCGGCACGCCTCCACAGGGGTGCGGTGCGTTGGGCGCCGGCTACTACACCTCGCAGCTCGGCGACGGCTGCTGCGTCAGCAACGGGGACTGCAGCGCCTCCTGCGGCGACGACTGCGGCACCGCTTGGTACGAGGCGAACGGTCGCGTGTACGGCCCGTGCAACGTCCAGGACCAGAGCTGCATGCAGAGCGCGGCCGCCGCGGCGATCGCGGCATGCGGCGGTTGACGCGCGGGGTGGGTGATTCGTCACATGCAGCGTCCAGCTCGCGGCGGCGGATCGCGTTATTCGCGCGCGGTCCGGCTGCTGGGGCTACGATATCGAAGTGAGGTTTCCGGCTGCGCTTGCCGTCGCGCTGCTCGCCGGTTGCCGGATCCCGGCGCTCGACCTGGTCGGCAAGAGCTGCCCGTGTCCAGACTCGCTCGTATGCGACGACGTGACGAACACCTGCGTCGCTAGCCTCGCTGACGATGCCGCGCGTAGCGACGGGCCGCCCGATGCGTATCGCGCCGCGGTGCTTGCCGACGAGCCGCTCGCGTACTGGCGGCTGAACGACACCGACGCGACCGTGAAAGACGAGATCGGGGCGAACGACGGCACGTACAACGGCGCGTGCACCCAAGGCGTCCCAGGCGCTCTCGCCGGCGACTCGAACGCCGCGGTCGCGTTCGATGGCTCGACCTGCCAGGTCACGCTGCCGAACGCGTTCCCGTTCCTCGACAACGTGCCGTACTCGGTCGAGGCGTGGATCAGCGAGGCGAGCGCGCCGGCCGGGTACGCCGTCGTGGTCTCGAAGGAGACGCGCAGCCCCGGCACGGCGGGCCCGATCGACGGCTACGCGCTGGTCGAGTCGAGCGGCGGCGCGTACTTCGAACGCGCGGTCGCCGGCCACGCACCGGTCACCTCGCCTCACCCCCTCCCGATCGGCCAATACGTCCACCTCGTCGGTACCTACGACGGCGCGACGATGACGATGTACGTCGACGCGGTGGCGGTCGCGACGCGCGCCGACAGCGACGTGATGCCGGCCTACGACGTCGACATGATCATTGGCGACGATCTCAGTGGCAACATCTTCACGGGTGACATCGACGAGGTCGCGATCTACGACCACGTGCTCAGCGCCGATCGGATTGCTCTGCACTACCAGCTCGCGACGCAGCTGCGGGATTAGCGCGCATCGGGTAAGCTCCGCGGCCAAATGAGCGAGTCCGCGAACGTCACGATCACCCTTCCCGACGGAGCCCAGAAGACTGTGGCGGCCGGGACGACGATCGCCGACTTCGTGCGCGAGCAGATCGGGCCCGGGCTCGCGAAGGCCGCGCTCGCCGCCAAGCTCGATGGCGTCGAAGTCGATCTCAGCCGCACGCTCGATCACTCCGGCCAACTCGCGATCGTCACCGCGAAGAACCCGGAAGCGCTCGATCTCGTGCGCCACGATGCCGCGCACATCGTCGCGAGCGTCGTCCAGAAGCTGTTTCCCGGCACGCAGGTCACGATCGGCCCGACCACCGACGAAGGCTTCTATTACGACTTCGCACGCGACAAGCCGTTCACGCCCGAAGACCTCGAGCTGATCGAGAAAGCCGCGAACGAAGAAGTTCGCGCTGATCACAAGTTCGTCCGCAAAGAGGTCACGAAGGGCGAAGCACTCGCGCTGTTCGGCGAGCTCGGCGAGAAGTTCAAGCTCGAGATCATCGAAGACATCTTCGCGAAGGGCGCGACCACGCTGACCTTGTACTCGCACGGCGATTGGACCGACTTCTGTCTCGGCCCGCACGGCCCGTCGACCGGCCGAGTCGGCGTCATCAAGCTGTTGTCGGTCGCGGGTGCGTACTGGCGCGGCGATCATCGCAACGCGCAGCTGCAGCGGATCTACGGCACCGCGTTCTTCACGCAAAAAGACCTCGACGCGTGGATGACGCAGCAAGAAGAGGCGCGCAAACGCGATCACCGCAAGCTCGGCAAGGAGCTCGATCTGTTCGCGTTCCATCCGGCGGCGCCCGGCGCAGTGTTCTGGATGGCGAACGGCACGGTGATCTTCACGCAGCTGCAGCATGCGATGCGTCGGATGTGCCTCGCGAACGGCTACGTCGAGGTCAAGACGCCACTGCTCTACAACAAGCTGTTGTGGGAGAAGAGCGGTCACTGGGGCAAGTACCGCGAGAACATGTTCCTCATCCTCGATCCCGAGGCCAACCCCGAGGCCTCGCTCGACGAGCGCGCGAGCTTCTCGCTCAAGCCGATGAACTGCCCGTCGCATCACCTGCTGTTCGAGATGAAGCGACGGTCGTATCGCGAGCTGCCGCTGCGGCTACACAGCCAAGACGTGTTGCATCGCAACGAGGCGACCGGCGTGCTGTCGGGCCTCACCCGCGTGCGCCAGTTCCAGCAAGACGACGCGCATATCTACGTGATGGAGTCGCAGATCACCGACGAGGTGAAACGGCTGACCAAGCTGATCGCGAAGGTCTATGGCGCGTTCGGCTTGGAGTTCACCGCGAAGTTCGCGACCCGGCCGGACAACAAGCTCGGCGATGACGCGCTATGGGACAAGGCCGAAGGCGCGCTCAAGGCCGCGCTCGTCGAAACCGGGCTCGCGTACGAGGTGAAGCCCGGCGACGGCGCGTTCTACGGCCCGAAGATCGACTTCGATGTCGCCGATTCGATCGGTCGCAAGTGGCAACTCGGCACGATCCAGCTCGACTACCTCGCGCCCGAGCGCTTCAACCTCGGCTATATCGGGCCCGACAACGTCGAGCACCGGCCGGTCGTGATCCATCGCGCGATCTACGGTTCGTTCGAGCGCTTCATCGGGATCCTGATCGAGCACTTCGCCGGGAACTTCCCGGTGTGGCTCGCGCCCGAGCAAGCGCG
>CAZDGY010000534.1:0-4584 GCA_964504685.1 uncultured Kofleriaceae bacterium
GTCACCATGATCACCGGCACGCTGCGGCTCGCGCCCGCGCGAAGCTCTTGCAGCAACGCGAGGCCATCGCCATCGCGCAACCGGATATCGAGCAACACGCACCCGACCGATTCGCTCGCGACGACCTTGCGGGCATCGGTCACGCCAGCCGCGGTCAGCGCTCGGTGCCCTGCGGCAGCCAGCGCGTCGTGCAACGCATCGCGAAGCTTCGCTTCGTCTTCGACGACGAGGACCGCGGTCATGCGGCCCCCACGAGCCGGAGCTCGAACACGGTCGAATCGCGCTCCCGCATGTACGTGAGCGTACCTCCATGCGCCACCGCGATCGCGCGAGACAGCGCCAGACCGAGGCCGACGCCCTCCGGTTTCGTCGTAAAGAACGGCTCGAACAGCTCTTCCTCACGGTCGGGCGGCACGCCGACCCCGAGGTCGCTGAACCGTACGCATGCCCCACGGTCGTCGCAACTAACGACGACGCGAACGTCGGCGCCGGATGGCGATGCCTCGATCGCGTTCTTCACCACGTTGTCGATCACTCGCGCGATCGCATCGGGATCCACGCGCGATGTGGCGGCCCCCGACACCTCGATCGCGACCTGCTTCTGAGCCGCGAGCTGCCGCATGAGCTCCGCTCGATGGCGCACGAGCTCGCCGACATCGAGCTCGCGTTGCTCGCTGAGACGTCGGCCGGCGATCGTGAGCAAATCGTTGACCAGCCGATCGAGCCGGACGACCTCATCGACCACGACGTCGAGCTCGGGCGTGATCTCGGGTGGCGTCTTGACGTTGCGGCGCATCAGATCGATCCGGAGCTTCATCACCGCCAGCGGGTTGCGCAGCTCGTGCGCGACCCCCGCCGTCACGCGGCCGAGCACCGCGAGCCGTTCGCGCTCCGCGAGTGCTTCCTGGGTATGTGCGAGGTCGCGGGCGAGCTCCGCGATCCCGTCGGCGACCGCGCTCAGCTCCTTGACCGGCGACCGCGGCACCGGCGTCGACAGGTCGCGACCGAGCAGCGCGAGACAGCGCGTCAATGCGTCGGCGCCACGCCTCACTGCGAGCACGGCGAAGATCGCGGACACCGCCAACGCGAGCGCGACGACGTCGAGTGCGATCCCGACGACGCGCAACACCGGCGTCGTGTGCGCCGGCAACATTACGGATGCGGCCCACGCATAGCGATCTCTGGATTCAGTCGGTTCGATCGCGACGAACAGCACGCCGTCGCTCGTGTCGCGGTGATCCGACGCGAGCGCGCTCGTGCGTTGACTGTCGGCGAGCACGTCGCGCAATGCCTCGGGTGCGTCCGACCACGGCAAGCCGAGCGCTTCGAACGTCTCGGTGGGAGACACGAAGCCGCTGCGTAGGGTCATGCCCTGCCCCGCCGCTCCGCTGGTGGGACGAGCCCCCGCAAGGTGGAGACGGCGCACCTCGCCTTCGATCTTATCCTGGGCGCGCTCGATACGACCGGTGTTCGCCGCGGCGAGCGGTCGCGCGAGCGCGAACAAGGCGAGCCCGCATGTCACCAAACCGAGCACCGCGACCGCAAGCAACGCTGATCGAATCGAGAACTTCATGATCGAGGCCCGCTGAGATACTGCCAGAACCGGCCAGAATCGGTCAGCTCTACGCCGGACCTGTCGGTGCTCAAGGACAGTGTCAGTCCGGAACGACACGTTCGTGGTCTAATCGCCGACGGTGTTCGACGAGCCGCGTCGAGAGCTCTAGTGGACCGCTGGTTGCAGTACGACAGCGTCAATGACCCACCCAAGACTCTTTGGTGCTCTCGTACTCGCACTCGCGACCGTGGCTTCGAGTGCCGCACGAGCCGATAACAAAGGCGACATTGTTCAGACCGATACGCTCGGGATGAACATGTACACGTACAACTTCAGCAAGTCGAAGTCGACCGACGTCACCGACGCGCAGAACCTGTCAGAGTTCATCGGTCTCCACTACTACGTGATCGATCACCTGCGGCTCGGGATGAACGTCCAGTTCACCGAGCAGCTCGCTCCGACTCCGGCGACCGGCGAGAGTCGATTCCGCACGTTCGCGCTGCTGCCGCAGGTCGGCTGGAACTTCTACAAGCCGTTCTTTGCCGCGCTGGTGCTTACGCTCGCGCCGCGCACGAGCGGCACGAACACCTTCGATGCGGGCTTTCAAGGAGTGTTCGGCGCGAGCTTCGAGTTATCGTCGCGCGTTCGCGCGAACATCGCGCTCGAGGTGCCGGTCAACTTCGTGGTCGCGACGACCATTGGCGTCACGCCGCTTGTCGGCATCTCGATCGGGTTGTGATGCGCCGAGCGCTCATCCTCGTCGCGCTCCTCGCCGGCTGCTCCAGCAAGGATGACGCGTCGGCGACCACGCGTGCGACCGGACGAGCCGATGAAGGCCGCGTGCTCGAGCTGTTCGTCGGGACTGCGTCGAAGCCGCCGACCGAAGCCGCCGCCGCGGCATTCGAGCAGCGGACCGGCGCGAAGCTCGAATTGCACTTCGGCGGATCCGGCAAGATGTTGTCGGACATGAAGCTCGCCGAGCGCGGCGACGTCTACTTCCCCGGCTCGTCGGACTACATGGAGAAGGCCAAGGCGGAGGGGCTCGTCGTACCCGGGACCGAAACACGCATCGTCTACCTGATCCCCGCGATCAACGTGCAGCGCGGCAATCCGCACCACATCCGGGGCTTGGAAGACCTCGCGCAGACCGGGCTCCGGGTCGGAATCGCGAGGCCCGACACCGTGTGCGTCGGGCTGTACGGCGTGGAGCTCCTCGAACGCGCGAAGCTCGCCGATAAGGTGAAGCCCAACATCGTCACCAACGCCGAGTCGTGCGAGAAGACCGCGCAGCTCATCTCGCTCGGGTCGGTCGATGCCGTGCTCGGGTGGGAGGTGTTCGAGCACTGGGATCCAGAACACATCGAGACCGTGTACCTGCCCAAGGACCAGGTGACGCGGATCGGCTATGTCCCGGCGGCGGTCGGCGCGAAGGCCAGAGAGCCCGCGCTCGCCAAGGAGTTCATCGCATTTCTCGCGAGCGACGAAGGCAAGGCGATCTTCAAGAAATGGCACTACCTCACGAGCGAGGCCGATGCGCGGGTCTACACTACCGCTTCGACGCCGGTCGGCGGCGTCTACGAGCTGCCGGCGTCGTGGCAGCAATGATCTCGAATGACGTACCGGCCGCGTTGGTTCTCAGGGTTCTTGCTCGCGGGGCTCGGCCTCGCGGTGACGACTGTCGTCGCGATCATCGCGGTCCAAGTCGCGTACGCCGGCGAGCGCGATAGCCCATTCGCTGCGCTCGGCGAGCCCGACGTTCGCGCGGCCGTTCGCTTGAGCCTGTGGACCGCAACGCTCGCGGCCGTGCTCGCGATGATCGTGGCGATCCCGTCCGCCTATGCGCTCGCACGCTGGCGGTTCCGCGGCCGGATCCTGATCGATGCCCTACTCGATATCCCGATCGTCCTCTCGCCGATCGTGATCGGCATCGCGCTGATCCTCGTGTTCCGATCGCCACCGGGCAAGTGGATCGAGGACCACCTCGTGCGGTTCGTGTTCGAGGTGCCCGGCATCGTGATCGCTCAGTTCGTGCTCGCGCTCGCGATGCAGATCCGCGTGCTCAAGGCCGGGTTCGAGGATCTGAACCCGCGCTACGAACAGGTCGCCCGGTTCATGGGATGCACTCCGTTCGGAGCGTTCTGGCGCGTGACCCTGCCGATGTGCCGATCGAGCCTGATCGCGGGGTTCGTGATGGGCTGGAGCCGGGCGCTCAGCGACTTCGGCGCCACCGTCACGATCGCGGGCTCCGTGCGAAACAAGACCGAGACGATTCCGGTCGCGATCTACAACAACCTGGCGAGCGTGCAGATCGGCAAGGCGCTCGGCCTCGCCCTGCTGTTGACCGCGATCGCACTCTGCGTCCTCGTCGTTCTTCGAGTGCTCTCGAGGCGTCGCGAGTCATGATCGCCGTGCGCTCGCTCGTCGCGACTTCGGGCCCGTTCCGGCTCCAGCCGATCACGCTCGACATCGAGAGTGGCGAGCTGCTCGTCTTGCTCGGCCCATCGGGGACTGGCAAGACGGTCCTGCTGGAAGCGCTGCTCGGATTGCGCCCGGTCGAGGGTGGGGCCGTTCTCATCGATGGCCGCGACGTCACCGCGACCGAGCCCGAACATCGACTCGTCGCGTACATGCCACAAGACGTCGCGCTGTTTCCGCACCTGTCGGTCCGCGCAAACATCGAGTTCGGGCGCCGCGTACGCGGCCAGCTCGAGGGTCTCGCCGGCGAGGTCGCCGATGTCTCGGCCACGCTCGAGATCGCGCACCTGCTCGAACGCACGAATGTCCGATCGCTTTCTGGCGGCGAAGCCCAGCGAGTGGCGCTCGCACGTGCGCTCGTGACCCGCCCGCGCGTGCTGTTCCTCGACGAGAGCTTCTCGGCGCTCGACGCGCACATCCGGCGCCGCTTGCTGCTCCAGTTTCGCCAGATCCAGCGGGACCGCAGCCTGACCGCGATCTATGTGACCCACAGCCTCGGCGAGGCGACGTTCGTCGGTGATCGAGTCGCGGTCATGCTCGATGGCGCGATCGCG
>CAZDGY010000534.1:4594-5067 GCA_964504685.1 uncultured Kofleriaceae bacterium
CTGCGGATCGCGCGTTTTCTCCAGCTCGACAACGTGCAGGCGACCACATCGATCGAGGGCACGACTGCCCAGGTCGCAGGCATCGCGCTCGAGCTCGCCGCGCCTGCGAGCACGTCTGTGGCGAGCTGGATCGCGATCTCCGCGGGCGACGTGATGCTGCTCTCGCGCGACGACCGCGAGGTCGCATCCAACCGGTTTGCCGGAACGATCACTCGCGTGACCCATCGCCACGATCATCGCCGGGCGCGCATCGCGGTTGATGGCAGCACGGGCCTCGAGCTCGAGTGCGACCTGTCGGCGCGCGACCGGTTCTTGGGCTCCAGCATTGCGGTCGGCGCTCGGGTGGAGCTGCACGTGCCGCCGTCGGCGATTGCCGTGTTCCCGGAGGTGCGCTCATGAAACCGGTCTGGATCTTGATCCTCGCGCTTTAGTGCCGCGGCGACGAACCGAACGAGGAGCGCCAGCTCCCCCAG
>CAZDGY010000535.1:0-5066 GCA_964504685.1 uncultured Kofleriaceae bacterium
CTTGCCGCCGTCGAGCAGCGCGTCGTGATCGACGATCGCCGGGATCTTGTTGTTCGGGTTGATCGCGAGGTACTCGGACGTGTTCTGTTGGCCCTTCGAGATATCGATCCACCGCGGCTGGTACGGGAGGGCGAGCTCCTCGAGCGCGGCGAGTAACTTGAACCCATTCGGCGTCGTCCACACATACGCATCGATCATGGCTGATGCTTAGCGCGGTTCGAACGAAAGCCTAGACCGTGAGCTACGATGCGCGGCCGATGCGCACTGTCCTCGCCGGTGCTCTCGCGATCGTCGCGCTCGCTGTGGCGATCGGCCTCGGGCTGCGCGCCAGCGATTGGAACGACGAGCTCGCGCTAGCGCCACCGCTGGCCGCAGTCGCGCCTGTGATCGCCGATCCGCACACGCCGCGACTCGCGCGCCGCGTCGTGCTCGTGATCATCGACGGCCTAGGCGCCGACGAAGCCCAGCTGCCGTTTCTCGACGAGCTGGACCACCGTGGCGTCGCCGCAACCGCGAGCGTGCCCTACCCGACGATCTCGCGGCCGAACTACGTCACGATCCTGACCGGCGTGCCGCCTCGCGACAGCGGCGTTCGCACGAATCGTGTGCGCGCTCCGGTCGCGCTCGACAGCCTGATGGATCGCGTGCGCGCCGCAGGCCTGCACGTCGCCACTGCGAGCGACTACGGCATGGTGGCGTCGCTGTTCGTGCACGGCACGCCGTCGATCATGAACGTCGAATGGCGCGAAGCTGGCGATCGACTGTCGCCACCGCCGCCGCTGACCTGGCCGTTCGATGACGTGCGCAGGCTCGCTACGTTGGACACGTTGGGACCCGCGCTCGCTGAGCTCGTCGCCGGCGACGCGGCGTTCATTCCAGTGCTCGTGCTCGATGTCGATCGCGCTGGCCATGCCGCTGGAGTGGGCGACGAGTATCGAGCCGCCGCAACCGCGGTCGATCAGATGTTGCGCACCGCGCTCGCCGGGCTCGACCTGACGCGCGATGCGGTGATCATCACCGCCGACCACGGCCACGTCGCGCGCGGCGGACACGGCGGTACCGAGCCCGAGGTCTCGCACGTCCCGCTCGTGCTCGCCGGCAGCGGGATCGTCGCCGGCGATCGACCGCGAGACGCTCGCCTCGTCGACCTCGCACCGACGATCGCGGCGCTGCTCGGTGTCGCCGCACCCGGTCACGCCGAAGGCCGCACGCTCGTCGAGCTGCTCGCCCTCGCGCCCGATGCCGCTGGGCGTCGAGTGGAGGCCGATACGGCGCGCAGCCGCATGATCGCCGGTGCGATCGCGTCGTCGCATGATGGGCCCGAGGCTTGGCGGCTCGCCCTCGCGGTCGGCGGCGCGCTCGGAGCGCTCGTGGTCGTGCTCGTGCTGCGCGGGCGCGGGCTGGTCGTCATTCCCAAGGCGGCACCGGTCGGCGCGCTCGCGTTTGCGACGATGCTCGCGGCGGTCGCGATCGTCGCACGATGTAACATCTCGCCGTCATCCATCCCTTCGGCGGCGCGCGTGCAATGGCTTGGCGCGATCAGCGCGGCGCTGGCGATCGCGGTGCAAACGATCGCGGTGTGGCGCGTGATCCGAGGTCGCGATCGACTCGCGGCGGCAAACGGTGTCGCACTGATCGGGCTCGCGATCGTTCTCGTCGCTGTCGCATTGGTGCGCGCGTGGTTCTCGCCGCCGTTCATCGACGTCCCATCGCCGTTTTGGTTCGTCGCGATTCCCGCGTTCGATCTCGCCGCGGCGACCTGTGGGCTCGCGACTGCGATCGGTCTCGTCGCTGCCCATGTCGCGGCGCGTCGCGGACGAGAATAGTCCGGTTGTGCAAACCTTTGCGCTTTGCAGGTAGGTCGGCTCAGCATACTGTCGCCGCCTCAACGCTGGAGGGCCACTTGAGGAACCACGCTATCGTCGTCGGTCTAGCTTGTCTCGCTACCGCTTGCGGTCCGCACCGCGGCGATGATGGCGGCGGTGGCGGCGGTGGTGGCGGTGGCGGTGGCGATGCCGCCGCGTGCGCCAGCTCGGTCGTCAAGGCCGAGCAAATCCCGCTCGACATCTACATCATGCTCGATCAGTCGTCGTCGATGACCGACACGGTCGCCGGCGGTGGCGACAAGTGGATGGCGGTCACCGGCGCACTCAACGCGTTCGTCCAGCAGCCGAACCTCAGCGGCGTGTCGGTCGGCTTGCAGTACTTCGCGCTGCCGGCCGGCGGCGGCTCGTGCACCGTCTTGACCTGTACCGTCGACGCCGATTGTGGCGGCACGTCGTGCGGTCCGTGCGAGTTCGGGTTCTGCACCGGCGCGATCGCCGGCGGCGCCGACTCGTGCAACGCCGCTGACTACGCGACCCCAGCGGTCGAGATCGCTCCGCTGCCCGGCGTCGGCGGCTCGATCACCACGTCGATGGGTGGCCACTCGCCGTCGACCGCAACTCCCACGTCCGCTGCGTTGCAGGGCGCGATCGATCACGCGTCCGCGTGGGCGACGAACCATGCGGGCGACGCGGTCGTCGCGGTGCTCGCGACCGATGGCGATCCGACCGAATGCGACACCACGCTCGCCGACATCAACGCGATCGCCGCTGCCGGCGTCGCCGCGACCCCGAAGATCCTCACGTTCGTGATCGGCGTCGGCTCGGACCTGTCGAACCTCAACGGCATCGCGGCCGCGGGTGGCACGACGTCGGCGTTCCTCGTCGACACCGGCGGCAACGTCAACCAGCAATTCCTCGACGCGATGAACGCGATCCGTCACGCCGCGCTCGGCTGCACGTATCAGATTCCACTGCCGACCGACGGCAGCACGCCGAACTTCCAAGAGGTCAACGTCGAGTACACGCCGGGCAGCGGCTCGCAGCAGACGATCCCGTACGTCACCGATCAGGGCAGCTGCCCGTCGAGCGGCAACGCCTGGTACTACGACAACGCGGCGAACCCGACGCAGATCATCTTGTGCAGCGCGACCTGCGGCACGATCGAAGCTGACACCGCCGGTCAAGTGAACATCACGCTCGGCTGCGCGACGATCATCCAATAGCGGCTACTATCGCAAGCGTGGGTGATCAAACCGCACCGCCACTCGGCGGGGCTGCTGGCCGGGCGCAGGTCCCGGCCAGCGAACGCTGCGCGTGTGACACCGGCGAGCCGTTCGCCGCGTGTTGCGGGCTGATCCTCGACGGAGTGCCGGCGCCGACCGCACTCGCGTTGATGCGGTCGCGCTACACCGCGTTTGTCCGCAAAGACTTCGCATACCTCGTGGCGACCCATGATCCGGCGACCGTCGGCACGACCAACGCGGTCGACCTCGCGCGCGCGACGAGCCGCACGATCTGGCTCGGGCTCGAGATCGTCGCCACCGCCGCAGGTGGCGAAGCCGACGACACCGGTATCGTCGAGTTCATCGCGCGCGGCTCGACGCTGTCGAGCGGCAAGAGCTTCGCGCAGCGCGAGCGATCGAGGTTTCGCCGCGTCGCCGGCCGCTGGGTCTACAGCGACGGCGACATCACGTAGTCGCCGGGTTTCGTGCCACCCTCACGGCGATGGATCTACTCGCGCGAACGACCAGTGGAACCGCACGCGGCGTGGAACGCGACGGCGTGCGCGTCTGGAAAGGCATCCCGTACGCGGCGCCGCCGATCGGCGCGTTGCGATTTCGTCCGCCGGTTCCCGCGGAGCCGTGGCAGGGCGAGCGCGATTGCGCCCACGCCGGCCCGGTCGCGATCCAAGCGCGCGAGAACGCGATGGCCGGGTTCAGCGACAAGACCGTGTTCTCCGAGGACTGCTTGTCGCTCAACGTGTTCGCGCCCGCGACCGGCTCGAACCACCCCGTGATGGTGTGGATCCACGGCGGCGCGTTCATCATGGGCAGCGGGTCCGTGCCGCTCTACAGCGGCGCGTCGTTCGCCGCCCGTCACGACATCGTGGTCGTCACGATCAACTATCGGCTCGGCCTGTTCGGCTTCCTCTACCTCGGGCAGGAGGGAAACGTCGGCTTACTCGATCAAGTCGCGGCGCTGCGCTGGGTGCGCGATAACATCGCGGCGTTCGGTGGCGACCCGAGCGCGGTCACCGTCATGGGTGAATCGGCGGGTGCGATGTCGATCGCGTACTTGCTCGCCATGCCAGCCGCGCGCGGGCTGTTTCAGCGCGCGATCCTGCAGAGCGGTGCCGGGGCGCTCGAGCCACCGACCCGCGATGACGCGACCGCAGTGACGACCGGCGTGCTCGCCGAGCTCGGCGCGACCGCCTCAACGATCGCGGATGTTCCCGCCGATCGCATCGTCGCCGCGCAAGCGACGATGTTGCGCACGCGCGGGCTCGGCGCGGTAGCTCCCTACGTCGATGGCATCACGATCACGAGCAGCCCGTCGGCTGCGGCGCGCGCGGGAAATATCGCCAAGGTACCGCTGCTGATCGGCACGAACCGCGACGAGTGGGACCTGTTCGACGTCGTGATGCCGGCGACGACGGAGATCGCGGCGGCTCAGGTCCGCGGACGGCTCGGCGCGGACACCGAGCGCGTACGCGCCGCCTATCGCAGCTGGAGCGATCTCGTCGGCGATGTCGTGTTCCGCATCCCGGCGATCCGGCTCGCCGAGGCGTTCCCCGGCCCGGTCTACATGTATCGGTTCGACGTCGCGTCGCCGGCGTTCGGTGGCCGGCTCGGCGCTGCGCACGCGCTCGAGCTGCCGCTCGTGTGGAACCAGCTCGCGAATCCGTTCGTCACGCTGCTGTTCGGCGGCGACATCGCGCCGTTCACCGCGATCGGCTTGCAAATGCATGACACGTGGTCGGCGTTCATCCGCACGGGCGTGCCCGAAGGCGGCGGCCTGCCGCGATGGCCGCTGTACGACGGGGTGCGTCGCGCGACACTCGTCATCGATCGCGCCCCACAGGGCTCGCGCGTCATCGACGATCCGGGCCGCGAGCAACGCGAGCTGTGGCCTGCATGAAGATCTCGTGAGCCGCGCGGCCGAGTCGCGCGGTCGTGCGTAGCTACGCTCTGTTGATTGATCACATCTGCCCGCGTGCTCGCCATCCGAGCTCAAGGAGAA
>CAZDGY010000536.1:0-5041 GCA_964504685.1 uncultured Kofleriaceae bacterium
ATCGCGATCTCGACGATCTGCGCGATCGCGAACTCGCTGTCTTGGGTCAGCGTGCGATGGCGACCGATCTTCACGGCCTTGTCGATCGCCGCTTCGAGCTCGGCGCCACGCTCCCGCGGGTGAACCGCGGCGATCCGTTCGCCGCGCAGCACGAACTGCCCTGGTCGAAAATTGAGAATCACCTTCGCTCCGACCCGATGAGCCGCGACGACGAGCGCGTGATGGTCGACGTGCTGAAAATAGCCGCTGTTCGGGCACGCGATGGGGGCACCGGCCGCCGCGTCGGCCGCGATCGCCGCGTCGTCGGGCGCTGCTCCGTGGCCCTCGTCGGCGGCGCATGCGTGCGCGCTGGTCGCGGCCGGGTAGACGTCGTCGGCGATCCGGCCGACCAGATCCGGGTTCTGGATCGAGCTCGCGATCCGGTGGCTGTAGTAGACGAGGAAGCCGAAGCTCGCGACGACGAGTACCCAGCTGGTGATCAGCGAGATCTGCGGAACGAACGATGACGTGGCGTCCTGGTGCGTGACCAGGAACACCAGGCACAGGTACACGAACGTGGCCATGAACAGGCCGATCGTGAACTGCGTGACCCAATCTTGGAGAAAGCGATACAGCAGGCGCGGGCCGAACAACGTCGACACCATCGACAGCACGAGCAGCGCGACTGAAAAGATCAGCGCGAGCACGGTCGCGACCGCGCCCATCGTCGCCGACAGGATCGAGCGCGCGTCGTCGATGCTGCCCATCGTCAGCCACGTCGGAAGATGGATATAGCCTTCCTTGTCGAGGATGTCGGGGATCAACGTGAGCCCGAACAGGCCGATCGCTGCGAGTGAGAGCAACAGCGGGATGCGCCAAAGGTTGACGTCGCGCTGCGAGCGCAGCTTGGTCGGGCGCGGCGCGATCACTGTGGGTTCGGCGCTCCTGCTGCGGGCGCGATCGGGCGTCCGAACTGGCGATCGAGCGCGAGGTTGACCTCGAGCACGTTGACCCGTGGCTCGCCGAGGATGCCGAGCTCGCGACCCTCGGTGTGGTCGACAACGATGCTCTGGACGCGCTCGACCGCGACTCCGCGCGCCTTCGCGATCCGCGGGCACTGTAGCCACGCGTTGTCGGGCGATACATCGGGATCGAGCCCGCTGGCCGAACGCGACACTGCGTCGGCCGGGACCTCTACGTTGTCGGGCAACGCGTTGTCGGCGCGATACGCCGCGGCGAGCTGGGTGACCCCCGTGAACGATTCGTCGGCATCTTTGGTCGCCGGATCGTCGGGCTGGCCCTCGCGGAGCTTCTTCGACGTCGTCGCGAGGTTCGTACCGCCGGAGTTCGCCGCGTCGTAGCTGTTCGCCGACGGCCGGGGCTGGAGGTAGGCCGCGGTCGCGAAGCCCTGCCCGATCAGCTCGGATCCGATCTCGACGCCCTTGTCATCGACGACCATCGAGCCGTTCGCGCGGTGCGGGAACACGAGCTGCGCCAACCCGGTCACGGCGAGCGGATAGACGATGCCGGTGAGGATGAGCGTCACCAGGGTGGCGCGCAATGCGACGAGTAATCCCTGCATGGCTACACTGCCCCCATTGCGGTCAGCGCGAGGTCTATGAGCTTAATCCCAACGAACGGCGCGATCACGCCGCCGGCGCCATAGATCACGAGCGACCTTCGCAAGATCGCGGCTGCTCCGAGCGGCCGGTACTTCACGCCGCGCAGCGCGAGCGGGATCAGCGCGATGATGATGATCGCGTTGAAGATCACCGCAGACAGGATCGCTGACGACGACGACGTCAGGTTCATGATGTTGAGCGGCGCGATCTGCGGATACACGCCGGCGAACATCGCCGGCAAGATCGCAAAGTACTTCGCGACGTCATTCGCGATCGAGAACGTCGTAAGCGATCCTCGAGTCATCAGCAACTGCTTGCCGACTTCGACGACCTCGAGCAGCTTGGTCGGATCGGAGTCGAGGTCGACCATGTTGCCGGCCTCCTTGGCGGCCTGCGTGCCGGTGTTCATCGCGACCCCGACGTCGGCCTGCGCGAGCGCCGGTGCGTCGTTCGTGCCGTCGCCGGTCATCGCGACGAGCTTGCCCTTCGCTTGC
The DNA here is from genome assembly GCA_964504685.1 of uncultured Kofleriaceae bacterium. Lineage (GTDB taxonomy): Bacteria > Myxococcota_A > Polyangia > Haliangiales > Haliangiaceae > JABFXX01. Next base: position 2,096 of record CAZDGY010000536.1, read on the forward strand.
TCGGCCTTGATCATCGCCATCTTGTTCTCGGGCGTCGCCTCGGCGAGGAAGTCGTCGACTCCGGCCTCGGCCGCGATCGCCTTCGCGGTGCGCGGGTTGTCGCCGGTGATCATCACCGTGCGGATACCCATCGCGCGGAACCGCAGGAACCTCTCGCGAATGCCCTGCTTGACGATGTCCTTGAGGTGGATCACGCCGAGCACGCGCTCGCCATCGCTCACCGCGAGCGGCGTGCCGCCGGTATCGCCGATCGTCTTCGACAGCTCGTCGACGTCGTCCGGCAGTTTGCCACCGCGCGCGACGACGTACGCCTTGACCGCATCGACTGCGCCTTTGCGGATCGCGCGACCGTCTTCGAGATCGGCACCGCTCATCCGCGTGTTCGCGCTGAACTTGATGAACGTAGCGCCCTTCGCCTCGCGCGGCGGGATGCCGTAGCGATCCTTGACGAGCGTCACGATCGAGCGGCCCTCTGGCGTCTCGTCCGCGAGGCTCGACAGCATCGCGGCCTCCGCGAGGTCCTCGATCCGCACGCCCGATGCGGGCAACAGCTCCGAAGCCATGCGATTGCCATGAGTGATCGTGCCGGTCTTGTCGAGCAGCAGCACGTCGACATCGCCCGCTGCCTCGACCGCGCGCCCGCTCATCGCGATCACGTTCTTGCGCAGCAGGCGATCCATGCCGGCGATCCCGATCGCCGACAGCAAGCCGCCGATCGTGGTCGGGATCAGGCACACCAGCAGCGCGACGATCATCGTCGCCGACAGGTGCACGCCGGAGTAGATGCCGAGCGGCACGAGCGTGACGCACGCGAACATGAACACGATCGTCAGCCCGACCAACAGGATGTGCAGCGCGATCTCGTTCGGCGTCTTCTGCCGCGCCGCGCCTTCCACGAGCGCGATCATCTTGTCGAGGAACGACTCGCCGGGATTTGCCGCGATCTCGACCACGATGCGATCCGACAGCACCTTCGTGCCGCCGGTGACGCTCGACCGATCGCCGCCCGATTCGCGGATCACCGGCGCCGATTCGCCGGTAATCGCCGATTCGTCGACAGACGCGATGCCCTCGACGACGTCGCCATCACCCGGGATCAGCTGACCGGCCTCGACCACGACGCGGTCGCCCTTACGCAACTGCGATGCAGGGATGACCTCGGGCAGCTCTTTGCCCGGGACGAGCTTGCGCGCGACCGTCTCTTGCCGCATGCGGCGCAACGCATCGGCCTGCGCCTTGCCGCGGCCTTCGGCGACCGCCTCCGCAAAGTTCGCGAACAACACGGTGAACCACAGCCACAGCGTGATCGCGATCGAGAACCATAGCGGCCCGTGCTCGCCCGACGAGACCAGGTCGCGCACGACGAGCCCGCTCGTCAGCAACGACCCGATCGCGACCACGAACATCACGGGATTTTTCGCGAGCAACCGCGGCGAGAGTTTGGTGAAGCTGTCGCGGATCGCGGTCCGCACGATCGCGGCGTCGAACATCGACGGTTGGGTCTTGGCGTGTTTCGCCATCACATCACCTCGCCGTGCAGGGCCTGGAAATGCTCGACCACGGGGCCGAGCGATAGCGCTGGGAAGAACGTCAGCGCGCCGACGATCAAGATCACCGCGACGAGCAGCGCGGTGAACAGCCAACCGGTGGTCGGGAAAGTCCCGAGCCCCGGCGCCACCGTCTTCTTGTTCAGCATCGCGCCGGCGATCGCGAGTACCGGGACGATCATGAAGAACCGCCCGGCGAGCATCGTGATACCGAGCACGATGTTCCACCAGTCGTGGTTCGCGTCGAGCCCGGCGAACGCCGAGCCGTTGTTGCCGGCGCCGCTCGTGAACGCGTACAGCATCTCGGACAGGCCGTGGGGCCCGTTGTTACTAAGGTGCGATGTCGCGTAGCCGGAGATCGCCGCCCATGCAGTGAATCCGAGGATGATCAGCGGGAACACCAGGATGTAGAGCATCGCGAGCTTCATCTCGCGGCCTTCTATCTTCTTGCCGAGATACTCCGGTGTTCGCCCGACCATCAAGCCGGCTATGAACACGGTGAGCAGCACGAACACGAGGATTCCGTACAGCCCCGCACCGACGCCGCCGAACACGACCTCGCCGAGCTGGATGTTGACCAGCGGCACCATGCCGCCGAGCGGCGTGAAGCTGTCGTGCATCGAGTTGACCGCGCCGCACGACGCATCGGTCGTGACCGTCGCGAACAGCGCGGAATCGGCGACGCCGAACCGCATCTCCTTGCCTTCCATGTTGCCCTGCGCCGACGCGACGCCGAGGCCGTGCATCGCCGCGTTGCTGTGAGATTCCGCCCAGTACGCGGTCGCGACACCGGCGAAGAACAGCACCGACATCGCGGCGAATAGCACCCAACCTTGGCGCTGGTTGCGCGCCATCCGGCCGTACGTGTACGTGAGCCCGGCGGGGATCGCGAAGATCAGCACCATCTCGATGAAGTTGGTGATCGCGGTCGGGTTCTCGAACGGGTGCGCACTGTTCGCGTTGAAGAACCCGCCGCCGTTCGTCCCGAACATCTTGATCACTTCTTGCGAAGCGACCGGTCCCATCGCGATCGTCTGCTTGCCACCTTCGAGCGTGGTGACCGTGTGGTAGGCGTCGAAGTTCTGGATCACGCCCTGCGCGACCAGCACGAGCGCGACGATGATGGAGACTGGTAGCAGCACGTAGACCGTGCCGCGGATCAGATCGACGTAGAAGTTGCCGACGCCCTTGCTCCCTTCGGGGCCGGGCGTGCGCGTCAGGGCGCGGGCGACGACGAGTGCGATGCCGATTCCGACCGCGGCCGACGTGAAGTTGTGCCAGGCCAGGCCGGCCATCTGGCTGAAGTAGCTCATCGTCGTCTCCGGGACGTACGATTGCCAGTTGGTGTTCGTCGTGAAGCTCGCGGCGGTGTTGAACGCCAACGGCCCGGGGACGCCCG
>CAZDGY010000537.1:0-5039 GCA_964504685.1 uncultured Kofleriaceae bacterium
TAACGCGGTACCGCCGGTGAGGGCCGCCAGGTCCTGCAGCATCGCGACGCGGCGATCACCGAACCCCGGCGCCTTGATCGCGCAGACGTGCAACGTGCCGCGCAGCTTGTTGACGACGAGCGTCGCGAGCGCTTCGCCGTCGATCTCCTCGGCGATGATCACGACGGGCTTGCCGGCCTTCGCGACGAGCTCGAGCACCGGGAGCAGCTCCTTCATGTTCGACAGCCGGAGCTCGTGGATCAGGATGTACGCGTCGTTCAGCACCGCCTCCATCCGCTCGGCGTCGGTCACGAAGTACGCCGACAAATAACCGCGATCGAATTGCATGCCCTCGACGACCTCGAGGGTGGTCTCCATCGTCTTGCCTTCTTCGACGGTGATGACGCCTTCTTTTCCGACCTTGTCCATCGCATCGGCGATCATCGTGCCGATCGCGGTGTCGCCGTTCGCGCTCACGATGCCGACCTGCGCGATCTCGGCCTTGCCGCGCGTTGCGGTGGTATGGAGCTTGAGCTCCGCGACCACGGCCGCGACCGCCGCGTCGATCCCGCGCTTGAGATCCATCGGATTCGCGCCCGCAGCGACGAGCTTGGCGCCGCCTCTGTAGATCGCTTGAGCGAGGACGGTCGCGGTGGTCGTGCCGTCACCGGCAGTGTCCGACGTCTTCGAAGCGACTTCCTTCACCATCTGCGCGCCGAGGTTGGCGAACCGGTCTTCGAGCTCGATCTCCTTGGCGACGGTGACGCCATCCTTCGTGATCGTGGGAGCCCCCCAAGACTTGTCGATCACGACGTTGCGGCCGCGCGGCCCGAGCGTCACTTTCACTGCGTCCGCGAGGGCATCCAGGCCTGCGCCGATATGATCGCGAGCGCTGATGTCGAACAGGATCTCCTTCGCGGTCATGCGGCACCGTCTTCGAGCACGGCGAGCACGTCGTCTTCGTGGACGATGACGTGCTCCTTGTCGACGAGCTTGACCTCGGACCCGGCGTACTTGCCGATCAAGATCTTGTCGCCGGCCTTCACGGCCATCGGTTGGAGCTGGCCGTTCTCGAGCCGCTTGCCCGCGCCGACCGCGACCACTACCGCTTCGAGCGGCTTTTCTTTCGCGTTATCGGGAATGAACAAGCCACCAGACGTCTTCGTGGTGCTTTCGAGCCGTTTGGCCAAGATGCGATCGCTGAGCGGACGGAGAATCATGGCGGACGAATAAGCAAGCCACAGGCCGCGCGCCAACCTGCTCGCGACCACCCGCGATCGTCGAAACCGGCGCTTTGCGCAACACTGGGGCGCGCGCGTGTGCGCTGCTGCTGCGCGTAGAACTACGTACTACCGGCGACCGTGGACGTGGCCAGCATGGCCTCCGGCGTAACCGCGTCCGCCGTGCGCTTCATAGGTGCGGCGGCCCGGCGCTTGATGCAGGCGTTGGGCGTGCAGCGCGCCCGGCTCGCGGTTGTAGTGGTTCCATCGGCCGCCGTTGCGGTAGTACCAGCGACCGCCGTACCAATAGGTCGCGTAGCCGTCGTAATAGAACGGATCTGCGGTCGCGATGTACGCGTCGGGCGGGTAGTCGCCGTCCGAATAGCCAGCGCCGCCGTACTCGGGGCCCTCGGCATAGCAGCCGAAGTTTGCAGCGCCGGCGACCGCCACCACGAGTGCGATCTGTGAGATGGCGCGCTTCCACATGGCGTTGTTCATAGGGCTCCTTGAATGCCGGCGTCGTGCGAGGCGTGCTCGCGCAGGCGCTCGACGAGCTTGGTCCGTTGTTCCGGGGTGAGCACGAGGCTCGCGACCTCGACGAAGTGCGCCATGTGCGCGGCGCCCCAACCCGCGAGGTGCTCGTTGGCATGGCTCTCGGTGTTGATCGCGTGCGCCTCGAAGGTCTCGCTGCGGAAAGCATCGCTGAACGCGGCGAGATGAGCGGTGATCTCTTGCTGAGCGAGCGGGGCACTCGACTTCATGTCATCGCCGAGCCCGGTGTGGATCTTCGCCATCTGGTCTGCCGTCAGGTCGAGGTCCATCGCGAGGTACCCGTCGGTTGTATTTCCAGCGTCGGTCGCGCCGGCATTGGCCTCGCGCCAGACCGCCCAATGCGCGGCGACTTTGTCGACGAGCGCGGCGCGCTCCGCGGGAGTCAGCAGCTTGTGCAGCTCGTCGAGCGCATCCGCAGATCCGGCGTGAACCGCGGCGGCGGCTACCGCGACTTGTGAGACCGCTGCGTTCACCTTTTCAACGTCGAACGTCTCGGCGGCGAGCTCGTCGGCGAGCGTTGCGGTCAACGCTTGCTCGGCTGCACGCGCGGGCGCCATCAGCGCATTCAGCTCGCTGTGGATCTTGTCCACCGCCGCTTGCTGGTCGGGGGCGACACCGAGCGTGTCGAGGCTCATCGCGACGAACAGCGTCACGCCGCCATGGTGGTGATAGCGGTGATGCTCCGCGAGTCCGGACATCGGATCATCGTCAGCGGCGGCCGCGGTTGCCGCATTCGCGGGCGGATTGCGCGCCGAGCTGCCTCCGCAGCCGAGCGGCAAGCCAGCTCCGGCAAGTAACGTTGCAACGATCCAAGTCATTCGTAGTGACGCCATCGAGACCTCCGCGGCGGACCACCTGCACGACTGGGGCCGCGGCAGACGTGCGCTGGCGCCTCGTGTGCGACATTGCGCGTAGTGAACATGCGCGCCGAGCGAAGCGGTCTAGCGAAGCGAGGTCCGCGACTGGCGCGGCGCTTGCGAGAGCTGGAGGTCATGAGCGATCGAACCGTACATTGCGACGATTACGTGAACCAACCGTATGCTCGGGTGCGCGACACGCTACTGGCGAACCCGCACTACGTGTTTCGCCACGCGACCGCGGCGGCTGCAGCGCGCGCCGCGACGTTGCACGTGAGCATCGGTGCGCTCGATCTCGGCGCCGATGTGATGGTCCAGATCTCGGACACGATAACCGACGCCAATCCGCGCGAGCCGATGACGACGCTGGTGCTCGAGTGGACCGCGGTGAAGAACCCGGTGTTGTTTCCGAGGATGGTCGCAACGCTCGCGGTGTTCCCGCTGACTCCTACCGAGACGCAGGTCGAGATCGACGGCCAATACTCCCCGCCGCTCGGTAAGCTCGGCGAAGTGTTCGATATCGCGGTCGGGCACCGACTCGCGGAAGCCTCGGCCACCCGATTCGTTCAAGACGTCGCGGGGTGGTTGCGCGGGGAGCTCGCCATTCCGACCCCGAGCCCGAGCGGTGGGATCGGTACGGCGACGATGAGTCGGCATTAGCGTTGCGACGACGCGTTGTAGAGTGAGCTGCGTGCCGACTCGTGCAGCGGTGACGATCCGCGAGACCCACTCGTATCGCGGCGCACGCGTCGCGAGCTATCGCACGTGGTCGCGTGACTATGGCGAGCTCGGGTCGTCGACTCGTCGGTACGACGATATCGATGATCGGATCGCCGAGCTCGCAGTCTGTTGCTGACCAATGGCATCCCGCACTTCGTCCAGGGCCTCTCCGGCGCACCGTTCCAGAGCCCGTTCGCGAACCGCCCGGCGTTGGCGAATCCTCGCCGCTGGTCAACGTGTACTGGGGCTTCGCGAACCTCGCCGGGGGTGCCGCGCTGGTCATGCGATTCGCGCCGCAGGACTGCCTCGGCTGGGCGGCGTTGAGTGCCGGCTCGCTCCTGATGGGGACGCAGGCCGCGATCCACTTCGGAAAGGTCCGCGCCAACACCGCACGAGCTGCGGTCGTGCCCTGACGATCAGCCACGAGTGTATATTCACGGTGGGAGCGTGCAATGGCTAACGCAGACAAGAGGAAGCAGTCGCTTTATTTCCCGGAGGAAATGCTCGAGGAAATCAAACATGAAGCGGCCCGTCTCGATCGCTCGCTGTCATGGGTTATCCAGCGAGGCTGGAAGTCCGCTCGCGAGACGATCAAAGCGTTCCCGGCAAGCGGCGATGGTCCAGAAGGAATGCCGGATCCCCGCGAGGAGCCGACGTAACGTCAGCAAGTCATTTCGGGAGCCGGTGGTACTGAGCATCCCAGTGACCGTCCCAACAGCTTCTCGACTCGCGGCTCAAAGACTCGCGCGCGCATGAAGCGACCGGCGACGTCGGGTAGGAACAGTTGGTGGGGCGATCACAAGTAGCGCCGATCGTCGGCACGTCGCTCGGGCATCCTTGCTCGTCGATCGCCGGAACGCACGACCACGAGAATGTGATCGGCTCAGGGGGATAGCTGCTCCCGTCGCACCCGCCGTATCGCCATTGCGGTGGTCCAGCGCATACGCAGGTGCCCTCGGGAAATCTGCAGTGACCGGACTCTTGTCCTGTCGTGGTGCACACACCGTGCGCCGCGGTGTAGTTCGTTGGGCAGGCGAGGGTGGGTAGGCCCATGAAGAGCTCGGCCGCAGGCAGCGGGTCAATCGAGTTCGTCGGGTCCGCGCTGGCTGTTCGCGATGGAGCGGCATGACCGCACGCTGCAACCACGAGAGCAAGCGCGACACGAGACACGCGCCGACCATGACATCGAAACGATCGTAGCTCTGACCGGGCTGCTCACGCGCGCCGTCTGGGTGCTGCCCCGCCGCGACGTGCGTTGTCGCAGCAACGCCCTGGCAAGGAATCCGACGTTGTAACGCCGCACCATGGAATCAGGATACCCATTGGAACATCGACCTCGATGCTCACGGCGGACCCAGCACATCGACGGTTTGTTCCGGAGGCTCTGCCGAAACTCGCGATTGAAGGGAGGCGCGTTGAACGCGATCCGGCCTCATTACGGAACGAGTTTCTCGTGGCCAAGACCGTTCTACGAAACGCTCGCCAACACGATCGGCAGGAGCGCGAGACCGATAAGCCGCCGACTCACGTGGCGATGATCGCAAGAGACCGATCGATGTCATTGGCACTCGCCGGACTGACAGATACACGGTCCGTCACACTCATCGACCAGCTGGCCGGTTCGAAAGAAGTCGCCGATTTGGCGGCGCGCGGCGGGTTGATTGCGCGTGAGATCGTGCATGCCGGTCGCCGCCGCAGGGACATCGATCGT
>CAZDGY010000538.1:0-5029 GCA_964504685.1 uncultured Kofleriaceae bacterium
CGCAGGCTCTTGTAGCCGGTGATCTCCGGCGCGAAGTCGAGCCGGCTCGACACGTCGTACGACGCGAACAGTCGCAGCCGCTCGCCGATCCATGCATCGACGGTGAACCGGCCGCCGCCGTGGATCTCGCTCGTAGGTAGACCGGTGTCGCCGGTCGTGTCGCACATGCCCGGTACGCAATAGTCGAGCGCGTAGCGCGTGCGCCGGCCGTAGACCTCGACGAGCGCCGAGAACTTGCGCGCGCCGAGCGACATCTTCACCGACGTCCCGATCTCGGTAAACCCACGCTCGCCCATCGCATCGGCGGCGGGTATCGGCTGCGTGGTTCCCGGGACGTCTGGGATTTCCGCCGAGATCAGGTCGTGGCGCACGGTCTGACGCGACAGCGCGCTCGCCCCGACCGCGATCGTTCGCCGCAGCCGAACCTCGAGTGCCCCGCCGATCTCGGCGTAGCTCGCCGAGTAGCTGCTCTTCGGATCGGTCGAGCTCGTGAGATCGATGCCGGCCGCAGTGCGCAGCAACAAGTCGACGTTCTCCGCGATCAGCGTACCGGCGCGCAGCGACGCAACTGCTCGCGGCAGCACCGGCCCGAGATCGAGATAGCGGCGCGGCGCGGTCGGATCGTCGAGGCTCTCCGGCTTGATCACGGCTGGATCCCACAGCCAGTCGTCAGCCTGGCGCAGCGTCACGTCGAGCACGACGTTCGTGACCTGCTTGTAGCGCGTGCGGATCTGCAGGTGCTCGTTCGCCCACGAACCGGCCTCGGCGCGCGCTTGGCCGATGATTCCGAAGTTCTCGCGCGGCCGCCAATCGATATCGAACTGAGTGTGGCGCGACGAGCCTTCACCCTGCGAGGACGCGAACGACAAGTACTCGCCGCCGACCGTGATCGGAATCGGCGATGCGAGCCCGCGCAGGTCGAAGCGCAGCGTCGCGCCGCCGATCGCCGCGCGATCCTCTTGTGGTAGCTCGAGCGTGTAGTCGGGTACGCGGCTGCCCGCGTACGCGTTCGCGGTGACGAGCTTGCCGTCCCATTCGGTGATCGCGCCGTACATGTGCATGACCCACGGCCCGTAGATGTAGAGCTCTCCCGCGCGCAGGCGGAGCGGCGCGAAGCGATGGTCGGGCAGGAAGTCTTTGAGCTCGAGCCAAGCGGCGCGACCTTGCACGCCTGATTTTTCGAACCAGTTCGCGATCGGCGGTGCGATCGGCACCGAGCCATCCCTCGCGTACGGGTTGCTCGGATCGTTGACCGACAGCTGATCGGTCAACATGAAGCGGCCCGACAGGTATGACGACACGCTCGACACGCCGACGCCGCGAGTCGATAGGTAGCCTTCGCCGAACCCGTACCCGCGAATCGTCGCGAAGTCCATGCCGCCTTTCGGCGTGGTGCCGCCGAGCGTCGGCTGGCCGGTCAGCGTCGTACCGTCGACTTGGTAGCCGAGGTTGACCCGGACCGAGACTTTGTCGCGGACGTCGCGGATCAGCGCGGCATCTCCCGGATCGTCGTCGTCGACCCCGGCGGAGCGCGGTTTCGGCGGTTGCGGAATCGGCGACGGTCGCGCCGTTCCCGGCTTGGTGGCTTGCGCGGCGCGCGGTCGCATTGCGAGGTGGGGCGGTTGCCGCTCGAGCTTGAGCTTGGGCTTCGGCGGCGGATCGGCAGCGGCGATCCGCGCGAGGAGCGCGACCGCGAGCACGATCGTCTTCGTCATCGCTTCGGCCGCGCAGTCGACGAGTGGCACGTGGCGCAGTCGCGCTGCTCGTCGTGACAGGTGAGGCAGGAGCGGACGTTCACGCGCGCGAGCGGCCCGTGATCGGACACGAACGTCCCGGCGTAGCCATGCGACCGCGGCCGCTGCGAGTGGCACGCGGTGCAGAACTCGACGACATGGCAACGGGCGCAACGCTGGGTGTCCGTCGCCGCCTCTTCGCCGTGCTCGAGCTCGCGCTAGGTGATCCGATGATCGGCGGGCCGCATGGTCTGATGGCACTCGTCGCACATGTCGCGCGGATTGCCCGACATCTGGGTGTGGCACGCGGCGCAGCGGCCACCGTCGCGCTCGGCGGCATCTTGGTGATCGCGGCGAAACGCGAGCGTGTGATCGAGCGGCCGTTCGGTCGCGGGCAAGTGACTGCGCGGCGCGATCTTCGTCAGTGTCGATCGCCGCTCGCTGTGACACGCCTCGCAGATCCGCATCCGCATCGTTTCGGGGGTGCGATCGCTGTCGTCGTGGCAGCCGACGCAGCTCTGGACCCGTGGCGCGACGTGGTCGGCAAACCCGGTCGCTTGCGCGCTCTGCGCATGACACTGCTCGCAGCGGATCGGTTGGCCGCGGCGATCCGCGCGGTGACGATCGTGCGCGAAGCTCAAGTCGTCGCGAATCAGCCGCGCGCGCACGCGCTGGTGGTTGCCTGGTTCGTGGCAGCCGGCGCAGTCGTCCATCCGCGGCGCGTGCGCGAGGCCCGCCTCGGGCGCGTGACAGCGTGCGCAGGTCGCGTGGTTCGGCCGTGCGAGGGCATCGCCTCGGACGTGGCAATCGGCGCAGGTGACGTGAAAGCCGACCGCGCCTTCGATCGCTTTGCCGTCCGTGTGCAGCTTGTGCGAGAACTTCGACGGCTCGGCTTGCCACGCGTCGTCGGTCGGATACGGCCGTAGCGGCGCGTCGAGCGGCGAGGTCGTGACCGCGGTGTGGCAGACCACGCAGACCGCTCCAGGCGGTGCGAGGAACGCGGCTTTGTGGCACTTGCCGTCGTCGCACGGCTGGTGGTCGTGGCCGGGCCGGCTGTCGTTGACGTGGCAGCGGACGCACGCGATCTGCGCGTGATGATCATGAGACAGCCGTGTCGGATCGGCCGGAGGCTCCGGGGCCTCGGCCATATGCGGCGGCGCACAGCTCGCGACCGCGAGGATCGCGAGCAGTCCGACGACGAAAGCGCGTGCGCTCCCCACGCGGCGCGAAGCTAACACGCGGATCGTGGACGTGTACGTGCACGTGACACGTGACACGTGCACGTCCACGGTCTGATCTCTATCTCGCCGCCTCGTAGTCCGCGAACGTGAGATGCGGCTGATCGACGGTCAGCTCTCGCCGCGTGATCACGAGCCGATCGGGTCGACTCGGCCGCCACCAGCCGACTGCAAACCCTGGCAAGCCGACCGGCGTATACGTGACGACAACGCGCTCGCCGCCGAGGTCTGCAATCGCCGCACGCAACGCGCGCAGCTGCGCGTGAACCACGAAGATGCCGCTCGGCGCGAGCATCGTCGCCGCGCGCGCGAACGCTTGGGTGACGAAGTCGTGCTCGGCGCTCAGCCAACGCGGGCGATACGGGTGGCCATCCGGGATCGGGGCATTGCACGACACGAGGTCGCACGCGCCATGCCACGCCATCGGGAACGCCTCGGAGATGTCGGCGTCGTAGACGACGAGCTGATCGGCGCGATCCGAGAGCGCGGCGCCGAGCCGGGCGTAGCGCGCCGCACGTGGGATGCCATCGGTGCCCGCGATCGCTTCGGCGAGCTCGGGGCGAGCGAGCGGGGCGAAGCCCGAGCCGGTCGCGAGGTCGAGCCAGCGCCCGCGTCGGCCGGGCGGCAGTGCGCCCGCGAGGTGGTAGCTCGAATCATCCGGCCAGCACACGCGGTCGCTCGCGTCCGGCGCATCGAGCCGATCGCACGCTAGCAAGGCGTCGCCGAGCGGAGCCAACGTCAACGTCGCCGACGCGAGGTCTCCGTCGAGCTCGACGAGGCCCCGCCGGACCAGCTCGTCGAACGCATCGCCCATGTGGCGGAGCAGGGCGCGCGGCACCGGAGCGCCGGCGACGAGCAGTGCGAGCGGGGCCGCGGCCGGAACCAGCGGCTTGGCCTCGAGCGCAGCGAGCCGCGCGGCGACCGCGCTGAGCCGATTCGTGCCGGCCCACCCGGCGAGCGCACGCGCGTTGATGTGGAGCCGCAGCGCGGCGCCGAGCTCGGCGTCGGCGAGCATCACGGCGCAGCCAAGTACGCCCGTGCGAGGTCGTATTCGTTTTCGAGCACCGCGCGCTCCGCGATCGCGGCGCGCAGCAGCTCCTTCGCGCCGGCGGGACTCGCGGCGGTCGGATCCCAGCCCAGCACCGCGGAGTAGAACGCGAGCTCGCCGCGCCGCGGTCCGGTCGAGGCAGCAGCGCGGAGCTGTGCGATCGCGCGCCGGCCGGTCGCCGCTTCGGCGAGTTGCTCGTGCCACAGATCGCCGCTCCGGCTCGCGAGGTACGCGCGAGCGCCGGCATCGAGCGTCGCGCCGCGGCGGTGTGCATCCCCGGCGAGCCACAGCGCCATCGCAGTCTTGTCGACCTCGGTGAGCCCGGGCGAGCTGACCGCGCGGTGAAACGCAAGCGCTGCCTCCGCCGGCTGACCGATCTCGATCAGAAACGCGACCGCATCGTCGGCGATCGCGGCATCGTCGGGATCGTCTTCGACTGCCTTAGCGATCAGATCGACCGCGCGGCTCGCCTGGCCGAGGAACCACAGCGCCCGCCCACCGTCGAGCTCGCGCTCTGCTGCGATCACTCGTGGCAGATCCTTCGCGTCGCCGAGCGCCGCCCAGCTGCGCAGCGTGTCGAGGTAGTAGCTCACCGCCTCGCGGTGACGGCCGGCCGCGCGCGCGACATCGCCGGCGAGTCGGCCGAGCTTCGCGCGGTGATAGCGATCGCCCGCGCTCTGTTCACCGAGGCCCGCGAGTGCCGCGGTCGTCAGCTTCTGCGCCGCCTCGAGCTGGCCGAGCTTGAAGTACACCGTCGCGAGCGTCTCGTAGGCTTCGATCGGCGGCGCTCGATCGATCGCCGCGGCGAGTGCGCGCTCGCCGTCGCCGATCCGGCCTTGGCCGACCAGGCCCTTGCCGAGCGCGGTTTCGCCCAGCGCCGCGACCTCGATCCAGATGTCCCGCGGCCCGCGCTTCGATCGCGCATCGGTGTAGCGCACGACCGCGCGCCACGCAGCGATCGCTTCCGCTGGACGGCCGGCGGTGGCGAGCCGATCGATGCGTTCGCCGTA